>JAOPVM010000155.1 GCA_025966215.1 Klenkia sp. | reverse complement strand
ACCGCCTCGGTGCCCTCCTCGTCGGAGTAGCCGAACACGCCGACGGCGTCCAGGCGGCCCTGGGACACCAAGCGCTCGAGCTCGGCGACGTCGTCCTCGGTCTCCCCCGGGAACCCGAGGATGACGTTGGTGCGGAACCCGGCGCCCGGGGCCAGGGCCCGGGCGCGCTCGATCAGGGCGAGGAAGTCGTCGGTGCCGCCGAACCGGCGCATGCGGCGCAGCAGCGACGGCGACGAGTGCTGGAACGACAGGTCGAAGTACGGGGCCACCCCGGGGGTGCCGGCGATGAGCTCGAGCAGGCCCGGGCGCAGCTCGGCCGGCTGGAGGTAGGCGACCCGGACGCGGGCGATGCCCTCGACGGCGGCCAGTTCGGGCAGCAGCTTCTCCAGGGAGCGGAGGTCGCCGAGGTCCTTGCCGTAGGAGGTGGAGTTCTCGCTGACCAGCACCAGCTCGGTGACGCCCTGCGACGCCAGCCACTGCGCCTCGCCGAGCAGCTCGGCCGGCGGGCGGGACACGAAGGCGCCGCGGAAGGTCGGGATGGCGCAGAACGAGCAGCGCCGGTCGCAACCCGAGGCCAGCTTCAGCGCGGCGACCGGGCCGGAGCTCAGCCGGGTGCGGCGCAGCCAGTCGTGGCCGGGGATCGCCGGCGCCTCGTCGGCCGACATGGCGGCGGTGCGCTGGACGGGGCTGATCGGCAGCAGGGTGCGCCGGTCGCGCGGGGTGTGCGGCACCAGCGGGCGCCCGGCGAGGACGTCGTCGAGCCGGTCGCCGATGGCGGTGTAGTCGTCGAAGCCCAGCACGGTGGCCTCGGGCAGCGCCCCGGCCAGCTCGCTGCCGTAGCGCTCGGCCATGCAACCGACGGCCACCACCTGGGCGCCGTGCCCGCCGGCCTCGAGGATGGCGTCGACGGAGTCCTTCTTGGCGGTCTCGATGAAGCCACAGGTGTTGACCAGGACGGCGTCGGCGTCCTGGGCGTCGGCGACCAGCTCGTAGCCGTCGGCGGCCAGCCGGCCGGCCAGCTCCTCCGAGTCGACCTCGTTGCGGGCGCAGCCGAGGGTCACCATGGCGACCCGGCGCGCACCGGTCGGGAGGTCGGACAGGGGGAGAGCAGGCGGAGCAGTCACCCGGACAGCCTATGCGCCCCTGTCATCCCTCTCCCCCGCCGCCGCGGAGCAGGAACAGCGTGCCGTCCAGCTCGTCGGGCTTGAGCAGCACGTCACGGGCCTTGGAGCCCTCCGAGGGCCCGACGATCCCGCGGCTCTCCATGAGGTCCATCAGCCGGCCGGCCTTGGCGAACCCGACCCGCAGCTTGCGCTGCAGCATCGACGTCGAGCCGAACTGGCTGGTGACCACGAGCTCGACGGCCTGGACCAGCAGCTCGAGGTCGCCGCCGATGTCCTCGTCGATCTCCTTCTGCTCACCGCCGGCCTTCTCCACGACCTCGTGCCGGTAGTCGGGCTCGGCCTGCCGCTTGGTGAACTCGACGACCGCCTCGATCTCGGCGTCGGAGACGTAGGCGCCCTGCACGCGGATCGGCTTGCCGGCGCCGATCGGCAGGAACAGGGCGTCGCCCATGCCGATCAGCTTCTCGGCGCCGGGCTGGTCGAGGATGACCCGGCTGTCGGTGAGGCTGGAGGTGGAGAAGGCCAGCCGGGAGGGCACGTTGGCCTTGATCAGCCCGGTGACGACGTCGACCGAGGGCCGCTGCGTGGCGAGCACCAGGTGGATGCCGGCCGCACGGGCCTTCTGGGTGATCCGGACGATCGACTCCTCGACGTCGCGGGGGGCGACCATCATCAGGTCGGCCAGCTCGTCGACGATCGCCAGGATGTAGGGGTAGGGCCGGTAGACCCGCTCGGACCCGGGCGGGGCGGTGATCTCCCCGCGCTCGACCTTCTTGTTGAAGTCGTCGATGTGCCGCACCCCGGTGGCCCGCATGTCCTGGTAGCGCTGCTCCATCTCCTCGACCAGCCAGGCCAGCGCGGTGGCGGCCTTCTTGGGGTCGGTGATGATCGGCGTGATCAGGTGCGGGATGCCGTCGTAGGGCGTGAGCTCGACCATCTTCGGGTCGATGAGGATCATCCGCAGCTGGTCGGGCGTGGCCCGCAGCAGCAGCGAGGTCAGCAGCGAGTTGATGCAGGAGGACTTCCCGGCACCGGTCGCACCGGCGACCAGCAGGTGCGGCATCTTCGCCAGGTTCGCGCAGACGAACCCGCCCTCGATGTCCTTGCCCAGGCCGACCAGCATCGGGTGCGGGTCCTGCTTGGCCGCCCCGGAGCGCATGACGTCGCCGAGGCTGACGGTCTCCCGGTCGGTGTTGGGCACCTCGATGCCGACGGCGGACTTGCCCGGGATCGGGGCCAGGATCCGGATGTTGTCGTTGGCCACGGCGTAGGCCAGGTTGCGGGTCAGCGCGGTGATCTTCTCGACCTTGACCGCCGGGCCCAGCTCCACCTCGTAGCGGGTGACCGTGGGGCCGCGGGTGAAGCCGGTGACGGCGGCGTCGACGTTGAACTGCTCGAGGACGCCGGTGATCGCCTCGATGGCGACGTCGTTGGACTTCGACCGGGCCCGCGGCGGGGTGCCCGCGCGCAGCGTGTTCAGCGAGGGCAGCACGTAGTCGCCCTCGACCGGCTCGATGGCCAGCTGCTCGGTCTCCCCGGCGGGGACCGGCTCGAGCTCGACGGGCTTGAGCGTGCGGTCCACCACGGGGGGACGACGCAGTGCGGTGGTGGCCGCGGGGGCCACGGCGACCGCGTCGGCGGCACCGTCCAGCGCCCCGGTGTCGATGACGCCGGTGTCCTGGGTGCCGTCGTCCCGCAGGGCGTCGAGCGCGGCCTTGGCCCGGCTGCGCCGGGTGCGGGGCGTGGGCTCGGGGGCGAAGGCGTCCAGGACGTCGTCGTCCTCGTCCGCCTCGTCGTCGTACTCGTCGTCGTCCTCGTCGTCGTCGGCGCGGCCGGTGACCCGGTCGAGGAACCCGCGCAGCCGCTCGGGCACCTGGTGCACCGGGGTGGCGGTGACGACGAGCAGCCCGAAGAAGGCGGCCAGCACGAAGAGCGCGATGCCCACGATGCTGCCCACGCCGGCCCCCACCGGCTGGCCGACCAGCCAGCCGAGCATGCCGCCGCCGGCCTCGCGGCCGGCGTCGTCGACCGGGGAGCCGGTGGCCAGGTGGGTGATGCCGAGGACGGCGACGACGATGCAGGCCCAGCCGATGACGAGCCGGCCGCGGGCCTCGGGCCGCGGGCCGTGCCGCAGCAGCCGGACGGCGGTGAGCAGCAGGACGACCGGCAGCAGCAGCGTGAGGGCCCCGAACGCCCAGCGGAACGCCCCGGCGATGGTGGAGCCGACCGGGCCGACGTCACCGATCCAGGCGGTGACGCCCAGGACGATGGCCAGCCCGAGCACGGCCAGGCCGATCCCGTCGCGGCGGTGCTCGGGGGCCAGCGGTTCGGCCTCCTCGGGCCGGGCGACCGAGCGGGCCAGGCCGCCGGCACCGCGGGCCAGCAACGACCAGGTGCCGCTGGCGGCCGACCAGATGCCGGCGCTGACCGACCGGCGCTGCGTGGCGGCCGGACGCCGGGTGGCGGTCGTCGAGCCACCGCGCCTGGCGGGAGCCCGCTTGGCCGCGGTCTTCGCCGGGGCCTTCTTCCCGGCCGCCGTGGTGGCCGGGCGGCTGCGCGAGGAACCGCTGGCCGCCGGCCGTCGGCTCGGTGTCGTCGCGCGCGCAGGCATGTGCCGACGGTAAGCGCCCGACTGGTGCTCGTGGGGCAGGCGGGACAGCGTGTCTGTCGGTGCCGGTGGCTACGGTCGCTGCATGCAGACGCTCCCGTTCGGCAGCTGGCCCACACCGATCACCTCGGAGCAGGTGGTCCGCACCGCGGCCCGGCTGGGCGAGGTGGCCGTGGCCCCCGACGGTGTGTGGTGGGCCGAGGCCCGAGCGGCCGAGGGCGGGCGCACCGTCCTGGTGCACCGCTCCCCCGACGGGACGACGGCCGACCTGCTGCCCGCGCCGTGGAACGCCCGCACCCGGGTGCACGAGTACGGCGGCGGTTCCTGGACGGTGGCCGACGGAGGGGTCCTCTTCACCGACTTCGCCGACCAGCGGCTGTACCGGGTGACACCCGGGGCCGCGCCCGAGGCGATCACCCCCGAGCCGGAGCTGGCGTCCGGCGTCCGCTTCGCCGACCTGAGCGTCATCCCGGGCGGGGCCGTGCTGTGCGTCCGGGAGACCCACACCGCCGCCGGGGACGCCGCCGACGTGGTCCACGAGGTCGTCACCGTGGCCCCCGACGGGGAGCAGACCGTGCTGGTCAGCGGCCCGGACTTCGTGTCCGACCCACGGCTGGGGCCCGACGGCTCGCTGTGCTGGTTGCAGTGGCAGCACCCGGACATGCCGTGGGACGCCGCCGAGCTCGTCGTCCGCTCCCCCGACGGTGCGCAGACCGTGGTCGCCGGCGGACGCTCGGGCACCCGCCCGGAGTCGGTGGTGCAGCCGTCCTGGGCCGCCGACGGCTCGCTGCTCTTCCTCGCCGACCGCACCGACACCTGGTCGCTGTTCCGCTGGCGCGGGGCCGAGCCCGAGCTGGTGCTCGACCCGGGCTCGGACATGGCCGGCCCACAGTGGGTCTTCGGCGCCAGCCGGTACGCCGAGCTGCCCGACGGGCGCCTCGTCGTCGCCTACGGCCGGGACGGCGCCGACCGGCTCGCCGTGCTCGAGCCCGGTGGCCCCCGGGAGCTGGAGACCCGGTACGCCTCCTTCGCCCAGCTGCGCGCCGACGGCACCGCGGTCGTCTGCGTGGCCGGCGGGCCCACCACGAAGCCCGTCGTCGCCCGGGTGGACGTCGACTCGGGCGAGGTCACCGAGCTGCGCCCGGCGCCCCAGGACGTCGACCCGGCCTGGTTCTCCCGGCCCCGGCACGTCACCTTCCCCAGCACCACGATCGGCGGCACGTCGCAGGCGCACGCGCTGGTCTACCCACCGACCAACCCGGAGACCACCGGCCCGGACGGCGAGCTGCCCCCGCTGGTCGTCGTGGTGCACGGCGGACCGACGGCTGCGGCGTCCCCGGTGCTGACCCTGGGCGTGCAGTACTGGACCTCCCGCGGGTTCGCCGTCGCCGACGTGGACTACCGCGGCTCCACCGGTTACGGCCGGGTGTACCGGGACGCCCTGCAGGGCAGCTGGGGCATCGCCGACCTGGACGACGTGGCCGCCGTCGTGGCGTACCTGTCCTCGGCCGACGCCCCGGCCGAGCTGCGGGTCGACCCGGCCCGCGCGGTGATCCGCGGTGGTTCGGCCGGCGGCTACACGACCCTGGCCGCGCTCACCTTCCGGCCGGGGGTCTTCGCTGCCGGCGCCAGCCACTACGGGGTCGCCGACCTCGCGGCGCTGGCCGCGGACACGCACTCCTTCGAGTCGCGCTACCTGGACGGGCTCATCGCGCCCTGGCCGTCGGGGGAGGCGGTCTACACCCAGCGCTCCCCCCTCCACCACGTCGAGGCCCTCGACACCCCGCTGGCGGTGTTCCAGGGTGACGAGGACCGGATCGTCCCGCCGGAGCAGGCCGAGGTGATGGTGGCCGCCCTGCGGGCGAAGGGCGTGCCGCACGCCTACCTGCTCTTCCCCGGCGAGCAGCACGGCTTCCGCAAGGCGGAGAACATCCGTGCCTCGCTGGACGGCGAGCTGTCCTTCTACGCCCAGGTGCTCGGCTTCGGGCTGCCCGCGTCGGAGGGGATCGAGCCCATCGAGGTCGTCCGCGCCTAGACCGTGATGACGGTGGGCACGATCATCGGCTTGCGGCGGTGGGTCTGGGCCACCCAGGTGCCCAGGGTGCGCCGGACGACCTGGGACAGCTTGTGGGTGTCCACCGGCCCGTCGGCGGTGGCCCGGGCGAGGGCCTCGGTGACCAGGGCGAGGGCCGGGTCGAAGACGGCCGGGTCCTCGGCGAACCCGCGGGTGGTCAGCCGCAGCGGGGCCACGATCGTGCCGGTGGAGGGTTCGACGACGACGGTGACCGCGACGAAGCCCTCCTCACCCAGGATCCGGCGGGCGGCCAGGGTCTCCTCCCCGACGAGCCCCTCGACCTTCCCGTCGACGTAGACGTCCCCGATCGGCACCCGACCGACCATCGAGGCGACGCCGCCGACCAGGTCGACCACGACGCCGTCCTCGGCGAGCAGCACCTGCTCGGGCCGCAGGCCCACCGACGTGGCGATGGCGCCGTGCGCGCGCAGGTGCCGCCACTCGCCGTGCACCGGGAGCAGGTGCCGGGGGCGGGCGACCTGCAGCAGGGTGCGCAGCTCGCCGGCAGGGGCGTGCCCGGAGACGTGCACCCGGGCGGTCTCCTTGTGCACGACGGTGGCCCCGAGCCGGGTCAGGCCGTTGATCACGGCGTAGACGGCGGTCTCGTTGCCCGGCACCAGCGAGCTGGCCAGCACCACGGTGTCCCCGGCGGTGATGGTGACCTGCTTGTGGTCGCCGCGGGCCATCCGGCCCAGCGCGCTGAGCGGCTCGCCCTGCGACCCGGTGCTGACGAGCACGACCTGGTGCGGCGGCATGGTCACCGCCTCATCGACGCTGACCAGCAACCCGGGCTCGACGTGCAGCAGCCCGAGCTCCTCGGCCAGGCCCATGTTCTTCACCATGGACCGGCCGGCGAGGGCGACCTTGCGACCGTGCGCGACGGCGGCGTCGAGCACCTGCTGGATGCGGTGCACGTGGCTGGCGAAGCTGGAGACGATCAGCCGCTGGTCGGCGGCGGCGAAGACGGCGTCCAGGACCGGTGCGATGGTGCGTTCGCTGGTGACGAACCCGGGCACCTCGGCGTTGGTGGAGTCGCTGAGCAGCAGGTCGATGCCGGCGGCGCCGAGCCGGGCGAACGCGGCGAGGTCGGTGACCTTCCCGTCCAGCGGCAGCTGGTCCATCTTGAAGTCCCCGGTGTGCACCAGCGTGCCGGCCGGGGTGTGCACGGCGACGGCGAGCGCGTCGGGGATCGAGTGGTTGACGCAGACGAACTCGGTGTCGAAGGGCCCGGCCTGGTGGTGCTCCCCGGCGGCGACCTCCACGAGCACCGGGTCGATCCGGTGCTCGGCGAGCTTGGCCGCGACCAGGGCCAGGGTGAACCGGGACCCGACGACCGGGATGTCGGCCCGCAGCCGCAGCAGGTACGGCACCGCCCCGATGTGGTCCTCGTGCCCGTGGGTGAGGACGACGGCCTCGATGTCGTCCAGCCGGTCGGCGACATGGCTGAAGTCCGGGAGGACGACGTCGACCCCGGGTTGGTGTGCCTCGGGGAAGAGCACCCCGCAGTCGATCACCAGCAGCCGGCCGCCGAACTCGAGCACCGCGCAGTTGCGGCCGATCTCGCCCAGGCCGCCGAGCGGGAGGACCCGCAGGGCACCCTCCGGGACCGGCGGCGGTGGCCCGAGCGTCAGGTGCGGCTGGGCGGTCACAGCTCGATGCCGCCGGCGGCGAGGTCGCGGCGCAGCCGGGCCACCTCGTCGTCGGTGGCGTCGACCAGCGGGGGCCGGACCGGCCCGGCCGGCAGGCCCTGCAGCTTCAGGGCGGCCTTGACCAGGATCGCGGCCTGGGTGCGGAACAGCCCGTCGTAGACCGGCAGCATCCCGGTGTTCAGTTCCCGGGCGCGAGCCAGGTCACCGGCCTCGACCGCGGCGATCATGTCGGCCAGCCGCGGGCCGACGAGGTGCCCCACGACGCTGACCACCCCGACCGCGCCCAGCGACAGCAGCGGCAGGGTGAGGGCGTCCTCGCCGGAGTAGTACGCGAGATCGGTGCGGGCCAGCGTCCACGCCACCGCGGAGAAGTCGCCCTTGGCGTCCTTCACCGCGACGATCCGCGGGTGCTCGGCGGCCCGGACCAGGGTCTCCACCTCGATCGGCACCACCGAGCGCGGCGGGATGTCGTAGAGCATCACCGGCAGGTCGGTGGCGTCGGCGATCGCGGTGAAGTGCCGCAGCAGCCCGGACTGCGGGGGCTTGCTGTAGTACGGGGTCACCGCCATCAGCGCGTGCGCACCGAGCCGGGCTGCGTCCCGGGCCTTCTCGATCGAGTGCGCCGTGTCGTTGGTGCCCACGCCGGCCACCACGGTGGCGCGGTCACCGACGGCGTCCAGCACGACCTCCAGCAGCGAGCGCTGCTCAGCGTCGGACACCGTCGGGGACTCCCCGGTCGTGCCGTTGACGACCAGGCCGTCGTGCCGGCAGCGGTCGACGAGGTGGGCCGCCAGCTCCTGCGCGCCGGCCAGGTCGACCGACCCGTCCTCGGTGAAGGGGGTGACCATGGCCGTGAGCAGTCGACCGAAGGGCCGCCGGGGGTCACTGGCGACGGGTGCAGGCATGACCGCCAACCTACCGAGCGTTCCCGGCCACGCGCCGCGGACGTACCGGCATCATGCGGGCGTGACCTCTGCTGCCGCCCTCGACGTCGAGCCGCTCCGCCGTCCCCTGCTGATCACCGGCCCACCGGCCGCCGGCGCGACCTCGGTGGCCGCCGCGCTGGTGGCGTCCCGCCCGCTGTGCGCCCTGGTCGAGGTGGCCGACCTGCGGGGCCTGGTCCGCTCCGGGGCGGTCGACCCGTGGCGCCCCGGAGCCGGGGAGGGCCAGCACCGGCTGGCCGCGGTGCAGGCCGGCCTGCTGGCCTCGTCGTTCGTCGCCGCCGGGGTGGAGGTGGTGCTCTGCGACGTCGTCCGACCGGTGGTGGCCGAGGTCTACCGCACCGCGGCCGCCGACCCGTTCGTCGTCGCGCTGCGGCTCCCGCTCGAGGTCGCCCGGTCGCGGTCGGCGGGCAACCCGCTCACCGCGGTGGAGTTCGACGCGCTGCACGCCGAGGCCGCGTTGGTGCCGGCCGACGCCGAGGTCGACGCGACCGCGGACCTGCCCGCGGTCCTCGCCGAGGTCCAGGCGCTGTGGGCCGCCGCCGGGACGGCGACCCCGAGCCGCTGAACCCGCTCAGCCCTCGCTGACGTACGGGCTCGCAGCGACCTCGCTGCCGTCGGCCAGCGTGCTGATCCGGAAGTCGGAGAACACGTTCCCGGCCACCCGCTGCAGCTCGCGCAGGCACAGGACGGCGAGCTCACGGATCTCCACGTCGGCGTGCTCGCTGGCCCGCATGGCCACGAAGTGCCGCCAGGCGCGGTAGTTGCCGGTGACGACGATGCGGGTCTCGGTGGCGTTGGGCAGCACTGCCCGGGCGGCCTGCCGGGCCTGCTTGCGCCGCAGGGTGGCGTTGGGGACGTCGGCGAACCGCTTCTCCAGGCCCTCGAGGAGGTCGGTGTAGGCCTTCAGGGAGGCGTCCGCGGCGTCGGTGAACAGCTGGTGCAGGGCCGGGTCGTCGGCGATCACGCCGGGCTCGACGAAGGCCGCGTCCCGCTCGGGGACGTAGCGCTGGGAGAGCTGGCTGTAGGAGAAGTGCCGGTGCCGGATCAGCTCGTGGGTGAGCGAGCGGGAGACGCCGGTCAGGTACATCGACACCGTGCCGTGCTCGAGCACCGACAGGTGGCCGACCTCGAGGATGTGCCGCAGGTACCCGGCGTTGGTCGCGGTGGCCGGGTTGGGCTTGGTCCAGGACTGGTAGCAGGCGCGGCCGGCGAACTCGGCGAGCGCCTGACCCCCGTCCACGTCGGTGTCCCACGGCACGTCGGCCGGCGGGGTGAACTGCGTCTGCGCGACGACCTGGACCTTCAGCGGGGCGAATGCGGGCACGGGAGAGGACCCTACGGCGAGGGCGCCGACACCTCCAGGACCCGGCCGGTGACGTGTGCCGTCATGCTCACCCGGTGACCGGCTGGCAGACCGCCCTGATCGTGGCCGGCGGCCTGTTCGTCCTCTGGCTGACGGGCCTTGCGGTGCTGTGGCAGCACCGCCCGGACGACCTCACGGTCCGCGACGCCGTCCGGCTGGTCCCCGACGCCGTGCGGTTGGTCCGCCGGTTGGCCACGGACGACTCGCTCCCCCGGGGCGTCCGGGTGCGGCTGTGGCTGCTCCTGGGCTACCTGCTCTCCCCGATCGACCTGGTCCCCGACGTCGTCCCCGTCCTGGGCCACGCCGACGACGTCGTCGTGGTCGCCTGGGCGCTGCGGTCGGTGGTCCGCCGGGCCGGCGTCGACGCGCTGGACCGGCACTGGCCGGGGACACCGGCGGGTCTGGTCGTGGTGCACCGGCTGGCCGGGGTCAGCCGCCCACGGCGCGGGTGAGGGCAGGAGCCAGCCCGCCCCGTCCGGCGACGACGACGTCGTCGAGCTCCAGCCAGCCGGCCATCAGCCGGAGCTCGGCCGCCAGCTCGTCGGCCACGAGTCCCGGTGCAGGGTGGTGCTCCTCGACGTGGGCTGCCTGCACCCGGAGCACCCCGGCCTGGCGGTCGGCCTTGAGGTCGACCCGGCCGACCAGCTCCTCGCCCAGCAGGAACGGCAGCACGTAGTAGCCGTGCACCCGCTGCGCGGCCGGCGTGTAGATCTCCAGCCGGTACCGGAAGCCGAACAGCCGCTCCACCCGCGGCCGCTCCCAGACCAGGGAGTCGAAGGGCGACAGCAACGCCCGGGCCCGGGCCCACCTCGGCCGCCGGGCAGCGGGGTCCAGCCAGGCCGGCCGCCCCCAGCCCTCGACCTGCACCGGGGTCAGCTCCCCGCCCTCGGCGAGTTCGGCGATCGCCGTCCGCGTCTCGACCGGGCTCAGCCGGAAGTAGTCCCGCAGGTCGGTCTCGCTGGCCACGCCCAGCGCCCGGGACGCCGTCCGCACCAGCTCCCGGATCGCGTCTGGCCGGTCGGGGGTGGGCGCTCGGACCACCGCGGCGGGGAGCACCCGCTCGGTCAGGTCGTAGACGCGCTCGAACCCGGCGGTGCGCGACCGCGCGGTCAGCGCCCCGGTGAAGAACAGGTACTCCAGTGCCGCCTTGCCCGGGTGCCAGTTCCACATCTGGCCCGGGGTCTTCGGCCGTTCCCCGCCGACCTCCCCGGCGCGCAGCGGGCCCCCCGTGCGGACCCGGTCGAGCAGGTCGGCCACCAGTCCCGGCTGTTCCCGGGCCACCCGGGTCATCGACCCCCAGGCCTCCTGCTCGGCCGCCGCCATCCGCCAGCGCAGGAACGGGTGCAACCGCACCGGCAGGTAGGAGGCCTCGTGCGCCCAGTACTCGAAGACGTCGTGCCGGGGTGCGTGCAGCCCGTCGAGAAGCCCCCGGTCGTAGGCCCCGAGGCGGCTGAACGCGGGAAGGTGGTGGCTGCGCGACACCACGTTGACCGAGTCGATCTGGACCACCGCCAACCGCTCGACCATCGCCCGCAGGGCACGGGTTCCCGCGGCCCCCGACGGCCGGGCGTCCGCCAGCCCCTGGGCCGCGAGCGCGATGCGTCGGGCCAACGGGGCGGAGAGGCGATCGACGGGGGGCACGGGGCCGATCCTGCCCGCTGGGTGGGACGGGCGCGCCCGCCTAGGGTGCGGGGGTGCAGTTGACCGGTCGAGCCGAGTCCGCCGTCCGCCCCGCCCGTCCTGCCGACGCCCCGGCCATCGCGCACGTCCAGCTGGTCACCTGGCGCACCGCCTACCGGGCGCTGCTCCCCCTGGACGTCCTGGACACCTGGGACGAGACCGCCGCGGCCGAGAGCTGGACGCAGGCGATCACCTCCCCGCCCACCCCCGGCCACGGACTGCTGGTCGCCACCGAGGGCCCCGAACAGGTGGGCTACCTGGCCTACGGGCCGGCCGAGCTCACCCAGGACGAGGCGCCCTCTCCCGAGGGCCCGACCACCGAGGTGGCCGCGCTGGTGGTCGAACCGCGCTGGGGACGCCGCGGACACGGCAGCCGGCTCCTGGCCGCCGCGGTCGACCTGCTGCTGCCGACCGGGGTCCGGCGCCTGCAGCAGTGGGTGCCCGAGACCGACGGGGTGACCGCGGGTTTCCTGGAGTCGGCCGGGTGGGCAGCAGACGGCTGGGCCCGCACGCTCGACACGGGCACCTCCACCATCCGTGAGCACCGCTGGCACGTGCTGCTCGACCCCACCCAGGAGACCGACGCGTGAGCTTCACCGGCTTCCCCGACGAGGGCCTCGTCTTCTACGAGGGCCTCGAGGCCGACAACAGCAAGTCGTACTGGACCGAGCACAAGGCCGTCTACGACGAGCACGTCAAGGCCCCCATGCTGGCGCTGGTCGAGGAGCTGACCGCCGAGTTCGGCACGACCAAGCTCTTCCGCCCGTACCGGGACGTCCGCTTCAGCAAGGACAAGACGCCCTACAAGACCCACCAGGGCGCCGTGCTGCACCCCCCGGGCGCCGGCACGGGTGCCTGGTACGTCGAGGTGTCCGCGGACGGACTGGCCGCCCGCGGGGGCACCTGGCGCATGCAACCGGACCAGATCGAGCGTTACCGCCGCGCGGTGGACGACGACCTCCCCGGCGGGCAGCTGGAACAACTCGTCGCGAAGATCCGACGGGCAGGCCTGTCGGTGGACGGGGAACAGCTCACGCGCGCCCCACGCGGCTACGACCCGGACCACCCCAGGATCGAGCTGTTGCGTCACAAGAGCATCCACGGCGGCCGGCACTGGACCCCGGAGGACTGGCTGGACAGCCGCGAGGTCGTCGACCGCGTCCGCACGACGTGGCGCGCCCTCCGCCCCCTGAACGACTGGCTGGCCGACAACGTCGGCGCCACCACCGCCCCACCCGACCGCCGCCGCTGACCCTCCTGCACGACGAGAAGCGCCCTTCCCGTCAGGAGTCCTGACGGGAAGGGCGCTGGTCGTGATCCCGGGGAACCGCGGGGTCCGGGTAGGTCCTGGAACGCCGACACGGGGCCACAGCCGTAGCT
>JAOPVM010000108.1 GCA_025966215.1 Klenkia sp. | reverse complement strand
GTGACGCCCGACGGGCGGTCATCGCCGAGCACCTCGAGGACTGCTCGCCGTGCCTGCGCGAGTTCGGCATCGAGCAGGAGTTCAAGGCCCTGGTCCGTCGGCGCTGCGGGGGCGACCCCCCGCCGCTGGGACTCAAGGACCGGATCAAGATGCAGCTGACCACCGTCTCCTTCGAGGAGGACGGCACGTCGGTCAGCGTCGAGCGGGTCACGGTGGAGCGCAGCTCCGACGGCTGACACCCACCGCACGACAGAGGCCCGGGACGACGACGTCGTCCCGGGCCTCTGCCGTGCACGGTTCAGGCGTTGGGGCGCTTGCCGTGGTTGGCGCCGCTCTTCTTGCGGGCGCGCCGCTTGCGTCCTCGCTTGGACATCGCTGCCCTCCTCTCGCTCGTCGGACGGGGTGCTGCTGGGCCTTCCCGGGCGGGACCGGTGTCGCTGGGCCCGCCGGTGCCCGACCGGACCCCGCGGGCCGGCCGAGCTGACGTTCCAGGGTCTCACGTCCGGCCCAGCGGGCGGCCACCCGACCGGTGCGGCAGCGTGGGGGCGTGGCGGAGACCGGGAACACGGGGATCGACAGCGTGCTGGTGGCCGGGCGGGGTCCGATGGCCTGCGCGGTGGTGCGCGGCTGTGCCGCGCTGGGCGTGAAGACGGTGGCGGTGCACTCGGCGACCGAACGGGAGGCCCGGCACGTGCGGCTGGCCGACGAGGCGGTGTGGCTGGGCCCGGCGCCGGCGGCGGAGTCCTACCTCTCGGTCCCCCGACTGGTCGAGGCCGCGCGGCGCAGCGGGGTGACGGCCGTGCTGCCGGTTCCCCCCGCCCTGGCCGGGAACAGCGAGCTGGCCGCGGCGGTGGTCGGTGCCGGGCTGACCTGGGTGGGTCCCGAGGCGGGCGTGCTGGAGCGGCTCGGGGGCGACGGCGTCGAACCGGCCAGCGCCCGGGGGTTCCTCGCCGTCGTGACCGCCGACGGGCTGCGGCACGTCACGCCGGTGCGTCGGGACCGCGACGCGGGCACCGCCCGGGTGTCCTGGGTCCCCGGCCCCGGGGACGACGTCGCGCTGCCCGCGGCGGCGGGCCGGCTCCCCGAGCTGGGTTGGCGGGGGCTGGTGACGGTCGGCATCGACCCCGACGGCGAGCTGGCCGAGGTGTCGGCCGGGTTCTCCTCGGACCTGGCGGTGCTGGAGCGGGCGCACGGGGTGGACGCCGTCGCCCTGGCCCTGCGCAGCGCCACCGGCCGGGTGCGTCCGGACAGCGACGGCCAGCCGCGGCCCGCGGTCGCGGTGCAGCTGCGGTCCACCCTGCCGCCGGGGGAAGCGGGCCGGGTCACCGGTCGACTGCCCGACGTCTGGCCCAGTGAGCGGGACGCGGAGCTGGCCGCGGTGTCCGGGTACGACCCCGGTGACCGGCTGGACGGCTGGTACGACGCCCTGCTGGCCACGGTCAGCGCGACCGGGACGGACACCGCGACCGCCGCCCGGCGGGCCGCCGACGCCCTCACCGAGCTGTCCGAGACCGGGGTGCCGCACGACGGGGAGGCGGTGTGCGCGGTGCTGCACCGGCTCGCCGGCGGCTGATCCTGCCGACCCTCCCGGTGGTGGTTGGATGACCGCGACGGGGCAGCAGCCCCGGCGCGGGCACGGCGAGCTGGAGGAGGACCCGTGGCGGTCGAGGAGATCCACGCCGAGATGGTCTCCAGCGTCTGGAAGGTCCTGGTGGCCCCGGGCGCCGAGGTGGCCGCAGGCGACACCCTGGTCATCCTCGAGTCGATGAAGATGGAGATCCCGGTGCTGACCGAGCGCGCCGGCACCGTCGCCGAGCTGCACGTGGTCGAGGGCGAGGTCCTCCAGGAGGGCGACCTCATCGCCACCGTCGAGGGCTAGGTCCGCGGGGGCCTGCACCTAGGCTCGCCCCACCATGACGAGCACCCCCAGCAGCCTCTCCGACCGGCTCGCCCGCGGCTCCTCGGTCAGCCCGTCCCAGGTCGACCACGCGCGTCGACTGGTGGCCGACTGGCAGCTGCTGGCCGACCTCTCCTTCGCCGACCTGACGCTCTGGGTGCCGTTGGCCAGCGGGGCCTGGTGGTGCGTGGCGCAGGTCCGTCCGCTGACCGCCCCCACCAGCCAGCCCGAGGACCTCGTCGGGGTCGAGGTGGCCGGTGCCGACGCCAGCGCGTTCGTGCAGACCCACCGCGAGGGCGTGGAGGTCGCCGACGAGCTGGACGGTTCGGGCACCGCCCCCCGCCGCCGCGAGGTGATCCCGGTGCGCCACGAGGGCGCCGTCGTCGCCGTGCTGGCCCGGGACACCCGGCTGTCGGCCACCCGGTCGCCGTCCCCGCTGGAGCTCACCTACCTCGACATCGCCCGCGAGCTCTGCCTGATGGTCTCCGCCGGCACGTTCCCGCCACGGATGCTCGAGGACGCCGAGATGAGCCCCCGGGTGGGCGACGGGCTGGTGCGCCTGGACGGCCGGGGCACCGCTGTCTACGCCAGTCCGAACGCGCTGTCTGCCTACCGGCGGATGGGCCTGGTGGGCGATGTCGTGGGCGGGCAGCTGTCCGAGCTGACCCGGGCGGCGGCCACCGACCGGGTGGCCGGGGAGGCGGTCGCGGCCAGCATCACCGCCGCGGTCGCCGGGCGCTTCCCCGACCCGATGGACGTCGAGGGCGAGGCCGCGACGATGCTCGTCCGGGCGCTGCCGCTGCAGGCCCCGGGTGGGGAGTCCGGGGCGCTGGTGCTGGTGCGGGACGTGACCGACGTGCGCCGTCGCGACCGGGCGCTGATGACCAAGGACGCGACCATCCGGGAGATCCACCACCGGGTGAAGAACAACCTGCAGACCGTGGCCGCCCTGCTGCGCCTGCAGGCCCGCCGGGTCAGCGAACCGGCCGCCCGGGAGGCGCTGCTGGAGTCGGTGCGCCGGGTGGCGTCGATCGCCGTCGTGCACGACACCCTGGCCGGCAGTCGGGAGGACGTGGTCGACGTCGACGACGTGCTCGACCAGGTGCTGCCGATGCTCGGCGACGTGGCCTCGGTCGGGCCGGCCGCCCGGATCACCCGGATCGGCCGCTTCGGCGAGCTGCCGGCAGGTGCGGCGACCCCGCTGGTCATGGCGGTCACCGAGTTGCTGCACAACGCCGTCGAGCACGCCTTCCCCGAGGGGCAGCCGGGGACCATCGAGCTCACCGCCGAGCGGGACGGCCACGACCTGGTCGTGCGGATCTCCGACGACGGGCAGGGCCTTCCCCCGGGGTTCGACGTCGCCACCAGCAAGGGCCTGGGCCTGCAGATCGTGCGCACCCTGGTCACCAGCGAACTGCACGGTCAGCTGGCCACCAGCACCTCCGAGGGGGGGCGGGGGACGGTGGCCGTGCTCACCCTGCCCGGGGCCGGGCGGGTCCGCCGCTGACCGGGGCCGCAGACGGCAGGAGCCGGACACCTCGACGAGGTGTCCGGCTCCCGGTACCCGCTGCTGCGGGGGACGGCGTCAGGCGGTGCGGACGCGCGTGCGAGCGGTGCGGCGCTTGAGGGCGCGGCGCTCGTCCTCGGAGAGCCCACCCCACACGCCGGAGTCCTGCCCGGAGGTCAGCGCCCACTCCAGGCACGACTGCACCACGGGGCAGCGGTGGCACACGGCCTTGGCCTGCTCGATCTGCGTGACCGCAGGGCCCGTCGTCCCGATCGGGAAGAAGAGCTCAGGGTCTTCGTCCCGGCAGAGGGCGCGGTGGCGCCAGTCCATGTCGGTGTGCTCCTCGATGTCGTCTACGGTGTGCCTGCACCCCGGAGGGCCCGACACCGTCTGTTCGATGTCGTCCGGCTCCCGCACGCTGGTGTTACCAGCAGGTTGCGTTCGGGTTCGATGCTTTCACGCGAGGACCGACTGTCAAGCAGTTCAGCCGCTCAGCCACCCTCCGTATGAGCAACCTCACCACGGTCCTAGCAGGTCCGCCACCCCTGTTCCCGAGCGGGGCCCAGCACGGTCACCCGGACGTGTGGCACCCGGGGTGACGACGCCGGCGCGTGGTCGGCTCAGACGACGACGTCCAGTGCGGCCGGCACGGCCCGCAGCCGCAGCCCGGTGGTCTCGCCGAGGTGGTCGCCGTCCAGCTGCCACCCCTGGGGTCGGGCCGAGGCCAGCGTCAGCTCGGGCAGGTCGTGCCAGCGGTGCACCCCCCGGCCGCGGGCGTCGGGTTCGCGCGCCATGCTCTGTCGCAGGTGGTGCACCATCCGCAGCGGCCCGACCCGGCCCAGGGAGAACACGTCCAGCCCGGTGTCGAAGGAGGCCTCCGGGCTGACGTTGATCGGGGTCTCGCCGAGGTAGGTCCACGGGCTGACGTTGGACACCAGACACAGGAACAGACCGTCGACCGGCTCCTCGCCGGGCACGTGCAGGGTCATCGGTGGACGACGGCGGTCGGGACCGAGCAGGAAGGACGCTGCCCCGGCCCGCAGGTAGAGCAGGCCGCTGGAGCGGCGGCCCCGGGCGCGCTGGGCCTCGACCCGGGCGATCACGTCGGCGTCGAAGCCGAGGCCGGCGGAGAACACGAACCACCGGGGTGGGGTCCACCCGTCCGCACCGACGAGCTGGGCGCTGGCCGTGCCGAGGCCGACCCGGCGGGTGCGGCCGGCCCGCAGCGACGCCAGGATCTCCGCGACGGCCTCGACCGGGTCCTGCGAGCGGCCCAGGGCTCGGGCGAAGACGTTGGTGGACCCACCGGGGACGACGGCCAGGGTGGGCACGTGCGGTCCGGGCCCGTCCTGCAGCAGTCCGTCCACGGTCTCGTTCACCGTGCCGTCACCGCCGAGGGTGACCACGACGTCGACGCCGTCGGCGGCCGCCTGCACGGCGAGCTCCCGGGCGTGCCCGCGGTGGGTGGTCTCGGCGACGTCCACCGTCAGGTCGCTGGACAGCGCCCGGACCAGGACGTCGCGGACCTTGGCCGTCGTGGTGGTGGCCGCCGGGTTGGTCACGAGGAGGGCACGCACGCCGGCGAGGGTAGCCAGCGGCCCGCGTAGCCTCACGGCGTGCCAGCACCCCGGGACGCCGCCGCTGCCGACGCCGGGGACCCCCGGGACGACGGGACCCCGCGCCGCCGTGCCGACCGGCTGCTCGGTGGTGCCGCGCAGGAGTCCGCGCCCGGCCGGCCCC
>JAOPVM010000019.1 GCA_025966215.1 Klenkia sp. | reverse complement strand
GGCCTGCGGGTGTTGCCGCGCGCGGTCGCGCTGGCCGCGGTGATGGCCGGCCGGCGCAGCGTCGCCGTCGCCGGCACGCACGGCAAGACCTCGACCACCTCGATGCTCACCGTCGCGGTGCAGGCCTGCGGTGCCGACCCCTCCTTCGCCATCGGCGGCGATCTCAACGAGTCCGGGTCCAACGCGCACGCCGGCAGCGGCGACGTGTTCGTGGCCGAGGCCGACGAGAGCGACCGCTCGTTCCTGCTGCTGGCCCCCTTCGCCGGCATCGTCACCAACGTCGAGGCCGACCACCTGGACAACTACGGCGACCTGGCCGCCGTCGAGGCCGCCTTCGACACCTTCCTGGGCACGATCGACCCCGCGGGGCTCCTGGTGCTCTGCCGGGACGACCCGGGCGCCGCCCGGCTGGCCGAGGTGCCGACCACCGCGGCCCGGGTGCGCACCTACGGCCGCAGCGCCGACGCCGACCTGCAGGTCCGCGATCTCGTCGTCGGACCGGGGGGCACCAGCTGGACCGCGGTGCTCGACGGCACCGAACTCGGCCGGGTCTCCATCCGGCTGCCCGGGGAGCACATGGCCCTCAACAGCGCGGCCGCGCTGCTCACCGGCCTGGAGCTGGGTTTCCCGGCCGCGGACCTGATGGCCGGGCTGGCCCGCTTCGGCGGGGTCCACCGCCGGTTCGAGCTCAAGGGCACCGCCGCGGGCGTGCGGGTCTACGACGACTACGCCCACCACCCCACCGAGGTGACCGCCCAGCTGCGGGCCGCCCGCGCGGTGGTCGGGGACGGCCGGCTGGTGGTGCTCTTCCAGCCGCACCTCTACAGCCGCACCGCCGAGTTCGCCGACGGCTTCGGCACCGCCCTGGGGCTGGCCGACGAGGTCGTCGTCATGGAGGTCTACGGCGCCCGCGAGGACCCGGTGCCCGGCGTGACCGGTGCGCTGGTCGCCGAGCGGGTCCCGCTGCCGGCCGAGCGGGTGCACTTCGAACCGTCCTGGTCCGCCGCCGCGGCCGCGGTCGCCGCCCGGGCGCGCCCCGGTGACCTGGTCCTCACCATGGGCGCCGGGGACGTCGTCATGGTCGGCCCGGAGATCCTCGCGGCACTGACCCACCGGCCCGGGGACGACCAGCGGTGAGCCGGTCGGGGAGCACCACCCGGGACCGCACCCGCGGCGCCCGGCGCGGTGCGTCCCCGGCCCGCTCCACCGTGACCCGCATCCGGCCCCGGCTCGACCGCCGCCGCAAGCGGCTGGTGGTGCTCGGGTCGGTGGGGGTGCTGCTGGCGGTGCTGGCCTGGGTGGTGCTGGCCAGCCCGCTGCTGGCCGTCCGCGCCGTCCAGGTCGACGGCACCGGCACCCTCACCGTGGACGAGGTGCGCCAGGTGGCCGGGGTCGCCGCGGGCACCCCGCTGGTCCGGGTGGACACCGCCGCGGCCGCTGCGCGGGTGGCCGCCCTGCCGCAGGTCGCCTCGGCCCAGGTCACCCGGGGTTGGCCCGACCGGGTGGTCGTCACCCTCGTCGAGCGCACCCCGGTCGCCGTCGTGGAGTCCGCCGGCACCCGCTCGCTCGTGGACGCCACCGGCACCGTGTTCGACACCATCACCGGCGACGCCCCGGCCGGCGTCGTCCCCCTGCAGGTCACCGACCCCGGCCCGGACGACGCCGCCACCCGCGCGGCGCTGGCCGCCGTGGTCTCGCTGCCCGACGCCGTTCGCACCCAGGTCACCTCGGTGACGGCCACCGGCGCGGACGACGTCACCCTCACCCTGGCCGACGGCACCACCGTGCTGTGGGGGAGCGCCGAGCAGGCCGACCGCAAGGCCGAGGTGCTGGCCGCGGTGCTCGACCAGCTGGCCGCCGGCAGCGTGGACCCGGCCGCCCAGATCGACGTCAGCTCCCCGGAGGCCGTCGTCCTCCGGTGAGGCACGGCAGGGTGTCCCCATGAGCGCACCGACTCCTGCCCAGCCGATCAGCCGCTTCCCGGTGCCCGAGCGCGCCGACCTGCCCGAGGACCTGCGGGAGAGGTTCGACACGGTCGAGGAGAAGTCCGGCTTCCTGCCCAACGTGTTCGCCGCGCTGGCCTGGCGGCCCGACGAGGCGCGGGCCTTCTTCGCCCTGCACGACGCGCTGATGGACAAGGAGACCCCCGGGCTGTCCAAGGCCGACCGGGAGGTCGTCGTGGTGGCCACCAGCGCGGCCAACGACTGCCTGTACTGCGTGGTCGCGCACGGGGCCGTCGCCCGGGTGCGCTCCCGCGACCCGCACCTGGCCGACCAGGTCGCGGTCGACTGGCGCAAGGCCCCGCTGGACGCCCGGATGAAGGCGGTGCTCGAGGTCGCCGTCACCCTGGCCCTGCGGCCCGCGGAGGTCACCGCGGCAGACCTGGCCTCGCTGCGGGGTCACGGCCTGACCCAGGACGACGTGTGGGACCTGGGGATGATCGTCGGGTTCTTCGCCCTCTCCAACCGGCTCGCCCACGTCGCGGCCATCCCGCCGAACGAGGAGTTCTACCTGATGGGCCGGCTCCCGCGCTGACCTGCGCGACACGCGCGGGCGGCGGGCGATCTCGAACGAGACGACCGCGAGCCGCCCGGGGGGGCTCGATCCGGGGATGAGACGCTGGGAGGGCGGGTCGTCACCAGCCGTGAGGCAGGAGTGACGGACGGGTCGAGGGCGCCCACTGAGGCGCCCCGGTGCCGACACGCCGGGTCACCGGAGCGTGCTGGCGCAGGGCACCCGGCGCACCTAGCGTCGTCACCAACGACGAGTTGACATAACCATAATGCTCAATCTGAGGATGAGGGTCCAGCACCATGACACCTCCGCACAACTACCTCGCGGTCATCAAGGTCGTCGGCATCGGCGGCGGCGGGGTGAACGCGGTCAACCGCATGATCGAGGTCGGCCTCAAGGGCGTCGAGTTCATCGCGATCAACACCGACGCCCAGGCACTGCTGATGAGC
>JAOPVM010000017.1 GCA_025966215.1 Klenkia sp. | reverse complement strand
CTACGACGTGCTCTCGGACCCCACCCGGCGCGCCGAGTACGACGAGGCGCGCCGGCTGTTCGGCTCCGGTGGGTTCCGGGCCGGCGGGGGCGCCGGCGGCGGCTTCTCCGGCGCCGGCTTCCCCGGTGCTGCCGGTGGCGGGCAGGCCTTCGACCTCGGTGACCTCTTCGGCCAGGCCGGCGGGTCCCGGGGCGCAGCCGGCGGCGCCGGCGGGCTGGGCGACATCTTCGGCGGGCTGTTCGGCGGTGGTGCTGCCCCCGGTGGTGCGCGCAGCCGGCAGCAGGCCGCCTCCGGTCCGGCCCGCGGGCAGGACGTGGAGACCGAGGCGACGCTCGCCTTCGACGAGGCCGTCCTCGGGGTCACCGTCCCGCTGCGGATGCAGAGCCCGGGCTCCTGCCCCACCTGCCACGGGTCCGGTGCGAAGCCGGGCACCAGCCCGCACGCCTGCCCGGTCTGCCACGGCGCCGGGGTGACCAGTCGCAGCCAGGGGGCGTTCGCGTTCTCCGAGCCCTGCCGGCAGTGCCGGGGCAGCGGTTCGGTCGTCGACGACCCGTGCGGCACGTGCAAGGGCAGCGGGATCACCGACCAGACCCGCACCATCACCGTGCGGATCCCCGCCGGGGTGAAGGACGGCCAGCGCATCCGGCTGGCCGGCAAGGGCGCCCCGGGGCGCCGCGGCGGCCCGGCCGGCGACCTGTTCGTCGTGGTGCACGTCAGCGGCAGCGACCTGTTCGGCCGCAAGGGCAACGACCTCACCCTCGAGGTGCCGGTCACCTTCGCCGAGGCGGCGCTGGGCACGACCCTCACCGTGCCCACCCTGGACGCCAACGTGTCGCTGCGGGTGCCGCCGGGCACCGCGAGCGGCCGGACCTTCCGGGTGCGTGGGCGCGGCGTGCAGGCCAAGGGGGTGCCCGGCGACCTGCTCGTCACCGTGGTCGTCACCGTCCCCGACACGCTCAGCCCGGCGGCCCGGGAGGCACTGGAGGCCCTGGCCACGGAGCTCGACGAGGACCCCCGCCCGCACGTGACCGCGGCGGTCCGGGGTGGGAGCGGGTCGTGAAGGGGTGGGTCCGGTGAGCGACCCGCGCCCGGTCGCCGAGGACGCCCCGGTCTTCGTGATCTCCGTCGCCGCAGAGCTCGCCGGCATGCACGCCCAGACGCTGCGCCAGTACGACCGGCTCGGGCTGGTGCGCCCCGGCCGCACCCCCGGGGGCGGTCGGCGCTACAGCCCCCGCGACGTCGCCCTGCTGCGCGAGGTGCAGCGGCTGAGCCAGGAGGACGGGGTCAACCTCGCCGGGATCAAGCGGATCATCGAGCTGGAGTCCCAGGTCGAGGCCCTGCAGCTGCGGGTGCACGAGCTGCTCGCCGAGCTCGACGGCGCGCAGCGCCGCGCCATGGTGGCCGAGTCCGCCGTCCGCTCCGGGTTCCGGCCCGACCTGGACCACCCCGACCCCGGGACGGCGCTCGTGGTCTGGCGTCCCCGCGGCCCGCGGAGCAGCCGGTGACCGGGCCCGACGGGCCCGTCGGGAACGGATCGGAGGGCGTGGACGTGGAGCACGACATGACCGTGACCGAGCAGCTCTCGTCCCCGGCCACCCAGGACGGGGCCCTCGACGCCCGCCCCGGGGACGACCTGGACGCACACGGGGCCCACGTCATGCTCGAGCGCGAGGTGGCCCTGCTGCTGCGTCGGGCCCGGGCGATCCAGGGCCGGCTGGCCGGGGAGCTGGCCAGCGGGCTCGACGGCGCGGCGTACGGGCTGCTCGTGCTGCTCGACGACGCCGGCCCGCTGCGGGCCAGCGACGTCGTCGCCCGGCTCGGCCTGGACAAGAGCACGGTCAGCCGGCAGGTGGCCTCCCTCGTCGACGCCGGCCTGGTCGACCGGGCCGCCGACCCCGACGACGGCCGCGCCCAGGTGCTGAGCACGTCGGTCGAGGGCCACCGCCGGCTCTCGGAGATCCGGGACGCCCGCCGCGCCCGCTGGGAGGCCGATCTGCAGGAGTGGCCGACCCGCGACGTCGCCACCCTGGCCGAGCTGCTGGGCCGGCTGAACCGCCTGGGCGAGGCCCGCGAGGCCCAGGTCCAGGCCCGCACCGCCGCGGACTGACCCGGCCGGGGGCCTGCCGCCGCCGCGGTGGGACGCTTCACAGGCCGTTCCTGTTGCAGACAGCAACCATCTGACAGAAGATGGTTGACGTCTACAACAGGAGGCCGGCATGCGGATCACCCGCGACACCACCGATCGGCTCACGATCGGCATCGGTCAGCTGCTCCGGGTCGGCCGCCAGCTCTCCCACCGCGCCGCACGCGAGCTCTACGGTGACCTGCCCTCCTACGGCTGGGCCGTGCTCGTGCCGCTGGAGTCCGGCGGCGAGCAGCGACTGAGCGCGCTGGCCCTCCAGCTGGGCGTCGACGGCTCCGTGGCGAGCCGCCAGGTCGCGGTCCTCGAACGCTCGGGCCTGATCACCCGTCGCCCCGACCCGCTCGACGGCCGAGCCAGCCTCATCGGCCTGTCCGAGGCCGGCCGCGCCGTGCTCGCGCACACCCGCGAGGTCCGCGGCCAGTGGGCCATCGACGCCCTGGCCGACTGGTCCGACGACGAGGCCGTGCTGCTCAGCCGGCTCGTCGAGCGGCTCAGCGCCGACCTGGCCGCAGCCGGCGTCGACCGCGCCCGGCACCCCGTCCCCGGCTGACGGGCCGGCAGCCCCGGCCCCGTCCCTGCACCAGCATCGAGCAGCACCAGGAGAACCAGCATGGCCAGCACCACCACCGAGCAGACCGACGCCCGGTCCGCACCCGCCTCCACGGCCCCCGTCGAGCAGCAGGGTCGGATGACCCACCGACAGATCCTCGAGGCGCTGTCCGGGCTGCTGCTCGCGCTCTTCGTCGCGTTCCTGTCCTCGACGGTGGTCTCCAACGCGCTGCCCACGATCATCACCGACCTGCGCGGCAGTCAGAGCCAGTACACCTGGGTGGTCACCGCCACCCTGCTGGCCAGCACGGCCTCCACCCCGATCTGGGGCAAGCTCGCCGACCTGATGAGCAAGAAGCTGCTCATCCAGATCGCGATCGTGGTCTTCGTGCTCGGCTCGATGCTGGCCGGGCTGGCCCAGTCGGTGCCCACCCTGATCGGCTGGCGGGTGCTGCAGGGCCTGGGCCTGGGTGGCCTGCAGGCGCTGGTGCAGATCGCGATGGCCGCGATGATCAGTCCTCGGGAGCGGGGCCGGTACTCCGGTCTGCTCGGCGGCGTGATGGCCGTGGCGACCGTCGGCGGCCCGCTGATCGGTGGCCTGCTGGTCGACACCAGCTGGCTGGGCTGGCGCTGGTGCTTCTTCGTGGGCGTCCCGTTCGCCGTGGTCGCCCTGGTGCTGCTGCAGCGCACGCTGCACCTGCCCACGGTCAAGCGGAAGGTCACCATCGACTACCTGGGTGCCGCGCTCCTCACCGCCGGTGTCTCGCTGCTGCTCATCTGGGTGACCCTGGCCGGTGACACCTTCGCCTGGATGTCGCTGGAGACGCTGCTGATGGTCGGTGGTGGGCTGCTCGCCGTCGTCGCGTTCGTCGTCACCGAGCTGCGGGCCGCGGAGCCCATCGTCCCGCTGCGGCTGTTCCGCGACCGGACGACGACGCTGGCGATCATCGCCTCGGTCGCCGTCGGCGTCGCGCTCTTCGGCTCCACCGTCTTCCTGGGCCAGTACCTGCAGATCTCCCGCGGCTACTCGCCCACCGCGGCCGGACTGCTGACCATCCCGATGGTCGGCGGCCTGCTGGTCTCCTCCACGGTGTCGGGGATCCTGATCTCCCGGTACGGGAAGTGGAAGGCCTACCTGGTGAGCGGGTCGATCCTGGTGGCCACCGGCTTCGGTCTGCTGGCGACCATCGACCACACCACGAACATGGTCGTGCTCGGCGTCTTCCTCGCCGTCCTCGGCCTGGGCATCGGCATGACGATGCAGAACCTGGTGCTGGCCGTGCAGAACACCGTGGCCGCCACCGACCTCGGGGCGGCGAGCTCCGCGGTCGCGTTCTTCCGCAGCCTCGGCGGCACGATCGGCGTGTCGGTGCTGGGCGCGGTGCTCAGCGCCCGGGTCGGCACGTTGATCACCGACGGACTGCCGGCCGGCGCCGCGGGCCAGGCGGGGGGCGGCGACATCGGCCTCGCGACGCTGACCACCGCCCCGCCGGAGATCCAGGACCTCATCCGGGTCTCCTACGGCGACGCCACCGGCCGGATCTTCCTGATCGCCGCGATCCTCTCGGTGGTCACCGTGGTGGCCGTGGTCTTCATCCACGAGGTCGCCCTGCGCACCGAGAGCGGTGACGAGCGGGTCGCCGGCGAGACCGGCGCAGCCCCCACGGACACGACCGCAGCGGTGGACGACCAGCTCGCCGGCCGGCACGTCGTGGCCGGTCCGGACGCCCCCGAGGACCCGGTACGGGTCACCGTCCTCACCGGCACGGAGCTGGACCAGGGCGGCCGGCACGAGCCGGTCGACGCCCGCCGCTGAGCACACCGCAGGCGGCTGCGGGGACCTAGCCCCGGCCCAACGCGTCGTCGACCACCTGCTGCTGCTCGGTGAAGAAGTCCGCGGCGGCGGGGCCGGTGAGCAGGGCGTCGGTCCAGGAGTTCGTGACCAGCGCCGCCCGCCACTGCGGGGAGTCGTGCATCGCCACCACCAGCTCGGTCAGCCGGTCGAGCTGCTCGGCGCTCAACCCGGGCGGGGCCACGAAGCCACGCCAGTTGGTGAAGACGACGTCCACGCCGAGCTCGGTGAGGGTGGGTGCGTCGACGGTGGGCACCCGGTCGACCCCGGTCGTCGCCAGCGCCCGCACCTCGCCCGAGGCCAGCTGGTCGGCGAACTCCGCGGTGCTGGAGAGCGCGGCCTCGACCTCGCCGGACAGCAGTGCGGGCACCAGGTCGCCGCCGCCGTCGAAGGCCACGTAGTCGACCCGGGCCGCGTCGATGTCCACCGCGGTGGCCAGCTGGAGGGCGAGCAGGCTGTCCGGGCCGGCCGGTGCGGACCCGCCGCCGACCGGGAAGGCGGCCGGGTCGACCGCCCAGGCGGCGGTCAGCTCGGCGACCGTGTCCCAGGGCGCGTCGGCGGCGACCAGGACGGCGGCCGGCTCCTCGATCAGCCGGGCGACCGGGGTGACGTCGGCGACCGTGGTGGGCACCTCGCTCGCCCGGGACGACGCCAGCAGCCCGAGCCCCATGCTCATCAGCAGCTCGCCGTTTCCGGCCTCCCCGGCCAGCCGGGCCAGCCCCACCGCGCCGCCGGCGCCGGGCAGCTGGAAGACCTCCACGCCGGGCGCCAGGCCGGTCTCCTCGAGCACCCGGGCCGCGGTCCGGCCGGTGACGTCGTAGCCGCCGCCGACGGTGTTGGGCACCATCACCCGCAGGTCGGTGACCGGCGCCGGGCCCCCGCCGCAGCCGGTGAGCAGCAGCACGACGACCAGGAGTCCGGCCCGGCTGCGCATCCGTCCATCGTGGTGCACAGCACGACAGGCGCCATCATGGGGCCCGTGAACCGACGTCCCACCTCGCTGGCCGGCCGACTGCTGGCCTTCCAGCTCGGCCTGGTCGCCGTCGTGGTGCTCGGTGTCGCCGCGGTGTCGGTGGCGCAGAGCCGGTTCACCAGCGAGAGCGGCGCCGACCGCCGGGTGCGGGCGGTCGCCGAGTACGCCGCGAGCCTGCCGGTGCTGCGCTACGAGCTGGCCCGGGTGTCCGACGGCGCCCAGCTCGCCCCGGTCGTGGAGGACCTGCGGACCACCAACGCGGTCGACTCGATCGTGGTCACCGACGCCGCCGGCACCGTGCTCGCCGCCCCCGACGACCCCCGCCTGCTGCGCACCGTGCTCACCCCCGGGGCGCAGGACGGCGCCGCGGAGCTCACCGCGGGCTGGAGCGGGGGGACGACGCTGGGCGACCGGGACGTGCGCGCCGCCCGGGCCCCGGTGCTGGCCGACGACGGCACGCTGCTGGGCACCGTCGTCGTCGCCCAGGACGACCCCAGCACCGCCGCGTTGCTGGTCACCGCCCTGCCCGACCTGCTCACCTACCTGCTGGTCGCCGGCGTCCTCGGGGTGGCCGGGTCGGTGCTGCTGGCCCGCCGGGTCAAGCGGCAGACCCTCGGCCTGGAGCCGACCGAGATCGCCGCACTCACCGAGCACCGCGAGGCGATGCTGCACGGCATCCGGGAGGGCGTCCTCGGTCTGGACGCCGAGGGCCGGGTGACGCTGGTGAACGAGGCGGCGGTGGAGCTGCTGGACCTGCCCGAGGACTGCG
>JAOPVM010000404.1 GCA_025966215.1 Klenkia sp. | reverse complement strand
GTGGTCACCTGCATGGCGACGTCGGAGGCGAAGGCCTTCGACGAGGCCGACACCATGGTGAGGTCCGGGCCGCCGGTCTCCCCGCGGGCAGCGGCGACGTACACCAGGTGCCGGGCCGCCTCGATCTTCATCGCCATGTCGGCGAGCATGAACTGCACGCCCTGGAAGTCCGAGGTGCTCTTCCCGAACTGCTTGCGGTCCTTGGTGTAGGCGATCGCCGCGTCCAGCGCTCCCTGCGCGACACCCACGGCCTGCGCGCCGATCGTGGGACGGGTGAAGTCCAGGGTCTTGAGCGCGGTCTTGAAGCCGGTGCCGGGCTCCCCGATGATCCGGTCGGCCGGGATGGTGCAGTCGGTGAAGATCAGCTCGCAGGTGGGCGAGCCCTTGATCCCCATCTTCCGTTCCTTGGCGCCGACCTCGAAGCCCGGGTCGTCCTTGTGCACGACGAACGCGGAGATGCCGTTGGCACCCTTCTCGGGGTCGGTCACCGCCATCACGGTGAACCACTCGCTCACGCTGGCGTTGGTGATCCACGCCTTGGCGCCGTTGAGCACCCAGGAGTCGCCGTCCTGGCGGGCGCGGGTCTTCATCGCGGCAGCGTCGGAGCCGGCCTCCCGCTCGGAGAGCCCGTAGCTGATCATCGCCGCCCCCGAGGCGATCGAGGGCAGCACCTTCTGCTTGAGCTCCTCCGACGCCGACAGGATCACCGGCACCGAACCCAGCTTGTTCACCGCGGGGATCAGCGAGGCGCTGACGTCGACCCGGGCGACCTCCTCGATGACGATGCAGGTGGCGATCGCGTCGGCACCCTCACCGCCGTACTGCTCCTCGATGTGCGTGGCGTGGAAGCCCGCAGCGGTGAGGGCCTTCTGCGCCTCCACCGGATAGCGGGAGTCTGCGTCGACCTCGGCCGCCCAGGGCGCGATCTCCCGCTCGGAGATCTCCCGGACCGCCGCTCGGATCGCGTCGTGCTCTTCGGTCAGTGCGTACAGCCCGCCGGCGTTGCTACCCACGCCCCCAGGTTAGCCGCCGTTCACACCCGGCGAGAAGCCAACTGCTGCTGCAGCTTCTCGTCCCGCGCCACGACGGAGTCGGCCAGCTCCGCCTGGAACCGCTCGACCCGCGTCCGCAGCTCGACGTCTGCCGCGGCGAGGATGCGGACGGCGAGGAGCCCGGCGTTGCGTCCGCCCCCGATGCTCACGGTCGCCACCGGGACGCCGGCCGGCATCTGCACGATCGAGAGCAGGCTGTCCATCCCGTCGAGCAGGTCCAACGGGCGTGGGACGCCGATCACCGGCAGCGGCGTGGCCGCGGCGATCATGCCGGGCAGGTGCGCCGCTCCCCCGGCCCCGGCGATCACCACCTGGATCCCCCGACCGGCGGCAGTGCCGGCCCACTCCAGCATCCGGTGTGGGGTCCGGTGCGCGGAGAGCACGTGCGCCTCCCAGGGCACGTCGAACTCGTCCAGTGCCTGCGCGGCCGGCTCCATCGTGGGCCAGTCGGAGTCGCTGCCCATCACGATGCCGACGATCGGGTCGCTCATGTTCGGGCTCCTGGGTCAGTCGTGGTCGGGGAAGGCGAAGGCCGGGTCGACGATGCCGTCGGCCAGGTACCGGGCGGCAGCGACCGCGCGGGCCCGGACCTCTTCGAGGTCCTCCCCCAACGCCGTCACGTGCCCGAGTTTGCGGCCGCGGCGCTGGCCCTTGCCGTACCAGTGCAGCTTGACGTCGGGCCAGTGCGCCATGAAGTGGTGGATCCGCTCGTCCAACGCGGGCCCGGTCCAGTCCTCGTCGGCGGCGTCCCCGCCGAGCACGTTGGCCATGACGACGACGGGCGCGGTCATCGCCGTCGACCCCAGCGGGTAGTCCAGGACGGCGCGCAGGTGCTGCTCGAACTGGCTGGTCCGAGCGCCCTCGATGCTCCAGTGCCCGGAGTTGTGCGGGCGCATGGCCAGCTCGTTGACCAGCACGCCGTGCGGGGTCTGGAACAGCTCGACGGCGAGCATGCCGACCACACCGAGCCGGTCGGCGATCCGCACGGCCATCTCCTGGGCGGCGGTGGCCAGTTCGTCGTCCAGGCCGGGGGCGGGCACCAGGGCCTCGTTGCAGACGCCGTCGCGCTGCACCGTCTCGACCACCGGGTAGACGGCGACCTGACCGAACGGCGAGCGGGCCACCTGCGCGGCGAGCTCGCGGACCATCTGCACCCGTTCCTCGACGAGCAGGCTGCCGTGCTGCTCGATCAGGCGGGCCGCCTCGTCCTCGGCGCCCACCACGAACACACCCCGACCGTCATAGCCGCCCCGCGGGGTCTTCAGCACCACCGGCCAACCGTGGTCCCGCGCGAAGTCGGTGACCTCGGCGGCGGTGTGCACCTGCGCCCACGCAGGCTGAGGCTCCCCCGCCTCGGCGAGCGCCCGGCGGAGGACCAACTTGTCCTGGGCGTGTACGAGTGCGTCCGGCCCGGGGGCCACGCGGTGACCGGCGGCCTGGAGGGCCTGCAGCAGGTCGGTGGGGACGTGCTCGTGGTCGAAGGTGACCACGGTGGCGCCGTCGGCGAAGGACTGCAGGTCGGCCAGGGAACGATGATCGCCGATGCGGACGTCACCGGCCACCAGCGCAGCCGACTCGGCCAGGTCCGCTGCCAGCACACGCAGCGTCTGGCCCAGCGCGATCGCGGCCTGGTGAGTCATCCGGGACAGCTGTCCGCCGCCGACCATCGCGACGACGGGCGTTCCGGTCTCGGGGTGCAGGGGATCGGCCATGGTGGGGTCAGGTTATCGACCGTCGGACGTGCGTCGACCGGGTCGGTCTCCGTACAGTTCACGGTCGTGCCGCTGCTCGAGTCCCTGCACTGTCGGATGGGCGTCAGCTGGCGCTTGCTGATCAAGGAGCTCGGCGCCTTCGGGATCGTCGGTGGGGTCTGCTTCGTCATCGACATCGGGCTGTTCCAGCTCTTCTACGCCCACCTGGGCTGGGGAGCGGTGACGGCCAAGCTGGTGTCGACGTTGATCTCGATGACGGTGGCCTACTTCGCACACCGCTACTGGTCCTTCTCCCACCGGGCGCGCACCGGCGTGCGCCGCGAGTACCTGCTCTTCGCTGCCATCAACGGACTGACCCTGGTGTTGGGGCTCGCCATCGTCGCCTTTGTGCGCTATCCACTCGGGCAGGACGGCGCTCTCGAGCTGCAGATCGCCAACGTCGGCTCGATCGCGCTCGGCACGGTCATCCGGTATCTCAGCTATCGCCGGTGGGTCTTCCCGGCGGCACCCGAGCCGACGACGGAGCGCCGCATCGAGACCGTGTGACCGACCGGGGCCGATTCAGCGAGCCGATCGCCGTCTCCGAGCACCTCACCGTGGGCAGGGTCTCCTCGCTGGGCAGCACGACCGTGGACCACGCGGAGACGGTCGACGTCCCCCGACGGTGGGACCCGCGGTGGTCCTGGAACCCGGGCGGGCGGCTGCCTCGTCGTGGGGGGACGGCATCGCCGGTGGCTCATCCACCGCACGCTCGTGCCCGAGGGCCCGTGCGGAGAACCTCCCGGACCTCGAGTTCGCGGTGGTGACCGGCCAGCCGCCCAGCCCTGGTCCCGGTCCCCGTACTTGCGACGGTGAGCTCAGGGTGGGTGCCGAGCCGGAGTCCCACCCCGGTGCTCAGGATGCGGGAGCGAGGTCGGTTCCCACGCCACGATCCATCCTCCCCGAGGAGGTCACCCGGTCAGCCGAGACCCGTCCCGCCCGGCAAGGACCTCGATCCGGCTGGGGATCCGGGTGCGCAGCTCCTCCACGTGGCTGACCACCCCGACCACCCGGCCCCCACGGCGGAGGTCGTCCAGCACGGTCATCACCGCGTCCAGGGCCCTGGGGTCGAGGCTGCCGAAGCCCTCGTCGACGAACAGCGTGTCGATCTGGACCCCCCCGCTCTCGGCCGTCACCACATCTGCCAGGCCGAGCGCCAGGGCCAGGGAGGCCATGAAGCTCTCCCCGCCGGACAGGGTCTTGGTGGGCCGCCGGATGCCGGTGTACTCGTCGAGCACGTCGAGACCCAGGCCGCCCCGGGCACCGTTGCGGCCGGCCGCGTCGCTGTGCAGAAAGGTGTAGCGCCCCCCGGACATCTCCTGCAGCCGGCTGCTGGCGACCTCGGCCACCTGCTCGAGACGTGCCGCCAGCACGAAGGACTGCAGGCGCATCTTCAGGGTGTTCGCACCCCGCCCGGTGACCAGCTCGGCGAGGGAGCCCACGTGGTCGCCGTGGGCCCGGCACTCGTCGAACCGGATGCGGGCCGTCGTCAGTGCCCCGACCAGCACCTCGAGGTCGGCCAGCCGGCGGGCCGCAGCGGCGGCGTCGGCGACCGCCGCTTCGCAGACGGCGGTGGCGGTGCGCAGGGCCGCGTCCAGGGCACCGGTGTCGGGCGCGGGGGCCAGGTCCACCAGCTCCGGTGACGCCAGGACCGACCGCGCCGCGTCCACCTCGCGTTCGTGGTCCCGCAGGAGGCCCGCCAACCGGTCCAGCTCCCCCCGCTCCAGCAGCGCGCCAGGCACCTCGCCCACGTCGGCGAAGCCCGCCTCTGCCGCGCGGTCGGCGAGGCGGGACCGGGCCGCGGCCAGGTCGGCGCGGGCCCGGAGGTCCGCCGAGACCGCCTCCAGGACCGCCTCGCACCGGTCGGCCTCCGCGGTCAGGCGCCGTGCCCGGGTGGCGAGATCCCGGTCGGCTCCGGTGGCGCCGGCCAGCACCTCGACCAGGTCGGCGTACGCACCGCGCGCAGCGTCCCGTTCTGCACACCGGGCGGCCAGCGCCGCCCGGTCCTCGGC
>JAOPVM010000384.1 GCA_025966215.1 Klenkia sp. | reverse complement strand
ATCACCCGGGAGTCCTACGGGCTCAACGCGTCGATGAACGCGACGATGACCGAGCGGTTCAACGTGGCCGGAGCGCTGCTGGTCAAGCTGTTCGGGCGGCCGGAGGCCGAGGCGGAGTCCTTCCGCGGCCGGGCCGCCCGGGTGCGCGACATCGGCGTGCTGTCGGCCATGTACGGGCGCACCTTCTTCACCGCGCTCACCCTGGTCGCGGCCCTGGCCACCGCGCTGGTCTACGGCCTGGGCGGGTCGCTGGCCTTCGACGGCTCGCTGTCCCCGGGCGCGGTGGTCTCCCTCGCACTGCTGCTGTCCCGGCTCTACGGGCCGCTGACCGCGCTGTCCAACGTCCGGGTCGACGTGATGAGCGCGATGGTCAGCTTCGACCGGGTCTTCGAGGTGCTCGACCTCGAGCCGATGATCTCCGAGGCTCCCGACGCCCGGCCGGTGCCGACCACCGACCGGTCGGTGGAGTTCGACCGCGTCTCCTTCCGCTACCCGACGGCGTCCGAGGTCTCGCTGGCGTCGTTGGAGGACCTGGCGCTGCCCGAGCACGGCGAGGAGGCCACCGTGCTGCACGACGTCAGCTTCCGGGCCGAGCCCGGCCAGCTGGTCGCTCTGGTCGGGCACTCCGGGGCCGGCAAGTCCACCATCGCCAACCTGGTGCCGCGGCTCTACGACGCCACCGGCGGCACGGTGCGGGTCGGCGGTCTCGACGTCCGGCAGGCGACCGCGGACTCGCTGCGCGACGCGATCGGCGTGGTCAGCCAGGACGCCCACCTGTTCCACGACACCATCCGGGCGAACCTGCTCTACGCCCGGCCCGAGGCCACCGAGGAGCAGCTCTGGACGGCTCTCACCGGAGCCCGGATCGCCGCCCTCGTCGCCGCGCTGCCCGACGGCCTGGAGACCGTGGTCGGTGACCGCGGGTACCGCATGTCGGGTGGGGAGAAGCAGCGGCTGGCGATCGCCCGGGTGCTGCTCAAGGGGCCCGGCGTGGTGATCCTGGACGAGGCCACCGCGCACCTGGACAGCGAGAGCGAGGCCGCGGTGCAGAAGGCGCTGGACGCCGCGCTGGCCGGCCGCACCTCGCTGGTCATCGCGCACCGGCTGTCCACCATCCGCGCCGCCGACCTGATCCTGGTCGTCGACGGCGGTCGGATCGTCGAGCAGGGCACCCACGAGGAGCTGCTGGCGCTGGGACACCGGTACGCCGACCTGTACCGCACCCAGTTCTCCTCGGGTGAGGAGACCGTGTCGCCCGTCGTCGTCCCGAGCTGAGCACTAACGTCACAGCCGTCCCAGACGCACCACCGCCGGGAGTCTCCTCATGAGCACCACCCATCCCGACGACGCCGAGATCCGGTCGGTCTACGCCGAGTACCTGGCCGGGTGGAACGCCCGCAGCGGCGCCCGCATCTCCGCCGTGCTCACCGACGACGGTGACGTCGTCGGCTTCGACGGCAGCGCGGCCCACGGCCGGCTCCAGATCGCCGCCGACATGCGCCGGCTCTTCGCCGACCACCAGACCCCTGCCTACGTCGGGGTCGTCCGCTCGGTGCGCGCCGTGGCCGAGGACGTCGCAGTCGTGCACGCGGTCGCCGGCATGGTGGACGTCGACGCCGACCGGCTGGACCCCGCGCTGCACGCCGTGCACACCGCCGTCGTGGTCAAGGACGGCCGACGCTGGAAGATCTCCGTGCTCACCGCCACCCCGGCCCGCTACCACGGCCGGCCCGCCGCGGTCGCCGAGCTCACCGCGGAGCTCGAGGCCGCCCGGTGACCCCGGTGCTCGCCGAAGCGGACGACGTCGCCGGCGCGCTGCTGCTGGACGTCCGCTGGGCGCTGGGCCGCACCGACGGGCACGACCAGTACCTCGCCGGGCACCTGCCGGGTGCGGTCTACGTCGACCTGGACACCGAGCTCGCCGCGCCGCCCTCGGCGGCCGGTCGGCACCCGCTGCCGGAGATCGAGGACCTGCAGGCCGCGGCCCGCCGCTGGGGGGTCTCCACCGGTGACCGGGTCGTGGTCTACGACGCCGGCCCGGGCACCTCGGCCGCCCGGGCCTGGTGGCTGCTGCGCTGGGCCGGGGTGGCCGACGTGCGCATCCTGGACGGCGGTCTCGCGGCGTGGACCGGGCCGGTGGAGGACGGCGACGTCGTCCCCACCCCGGGCGACGTCGTCCTGACCGCCGGCGGCATGCCGGTGCTCAGCGCTGACGAAGCCGCCGGACTCCCGGCGGCCGGCGGCGTGCTGCTGGACGCCCGGGCGGGGGAGCGGTTCCGGGGAGAGGTGGAGCCGATCGACCCACGCGCCGGTCACGTGCCCGGGGCGGTGAGCGCGCCGACCACCGACAACCTGGCCGACGGCCGGTTCCGGGACGACCTGGCCGACCGGTTCGCCGGTCTCGGCGTCACCGCGCAGACCCGCGTGGGGGTCTACTGCGGCTCCGGGGTCACGGCCGCGCACGAGGTTGCCGCGCTGGCGGTCGCCGGTGTCGAGGCGGCGCTCTGGCCGGGCTCGTGGTCGGAGTGGTCGGCCGACCCGGCCCGCCCGGTGGCGACCGGCCCCTGAGGGACCGCGGGCCGAGGTCAGGCGGACCCGTCCACCGACTCCACGTCCGGCGGATCCGGGGGTCGGCCGTGAGCAGCACGAGCCCGTGCTCGGGCGGGAGTACGAGCAGCTGCAACCCGCTGGACCGGATGCCGCTCTCGAGCTCGGGGGGACGTCCAGCTGGCCGATGGAGGCCTCGCCCCCGATCTCGGCCGAGGCCGGGTCAGGCGTCGACGTCGTCCGGGCTGGGCCAGAAGTCCAGGCTCTCGACCCGGTTGGGCGCCCGCACCTCGGCGGTGCGCCGAGCGGTCTCGACCGCGGTGTCGTACCTGTCGAGCAGCACGGCGGCGATCCGCTCGTCGGGCAGCAGGGGAGCGGTGACCAGGTCGGCGCCGGCCTCGGCCAGCCTGTCGTGGAAGAACCCGGGAGCCAGCAGGTAGGCCGCGACGACGACGCGCTCGGCGCCGGCGGCGCGGGCGGTGGCGATCGCGTCGGGCACGGTGGGCTGAGCGGCCGAGCCGTAGCCGGTGGTCACCGGGCCGGCCCAGGAACGCTGCAGGAGGTCGGCGGTGTCCTCGACGTCGGCGGTGGCTCGCGGGTCGCTGGACCCGGCTGCTGCGACGACGACGGCGGTGCTCGGGTCCTCGGGGTCCGCGCCGACCTCGCGCAGCCGGGTGAGCAGCACGTCGGTCAGCCGCAGGTCCGGGCCCAGCGGGCGCGCCGACAGCGTGCCGGGGTGTGCGTCGACGGCCCCGGCGATGTCCACGTGCACGTGGAAACCGCCGGACAGCAGCACCGGGACGACGACGGCGGGCGTGCCCTCGGCGGCCAGCCCGGCGATGACGTCGCCCACGGTCGGGGGCTGGACGTCGACGAAGGCCGCGGTGGTCTGCAGCCCGGGCCGCAGGTCGCGGGCGGCCAGTGCCAGCTCGGCGATCAGCCGGCGTCCGGTCGGGTTCCGGGTGCCGTGCGCGCAGGCGACCAGCACTGGGCTGTCGGGGGTGCTCACAGGGACCTCGTGATGCCGCCGTCGACGGGGATCATCACCCCGGTCAGGTAGCTGGCGGCCGGGGAGAGGGCGAAGGCGGCGACCTTCCCGAACTCCTCGGGCCGGCCGACCCGGCGCAGCGGGATGCCGGCCTCGGTGCGGGCCCGCATGGCCGCAGGCTCACCGGAGGCGGCCTCGATGTCGGTGATCCGGTCGGTGGCGATGGTGCCCGGGAGCAGCCCGAACACCCGGATGCCGCGCGGGCCCAGCTCGTCGGCGAGGGCCTTCGCGGTCATCGCCAGGCCGGGGCGCAGCCCGTTGGAGATGGCCAGGTGGCCGATCGGCTGGCGCACCGAGGTGGACAGCACGAGCCCGATCGCGGCGCCCTCGCCCAGCACCGGCACGAGCGCCTTGACCAGCCGGATCGTGCCCAGCAGCACCGAGTCGACGGCGTCCCGCCAGTCGGCCTCGTCGGTGTCCAGCACGCTGCCGGGCCGAGGCCCGCCCACGGAGACCAACGCCCCGTCGACCCGACCCAGCTCCGCGGTGGCCGTCGTCACCAGCTCGTCGGCCGCCCCTGACGATGCCAGGTCGGCGGACAGCCCGAACGCCGCCGGCGCACCCCCGAGGGAGGCGACGGCGGCGTCCACGGACTCACTGGAGCGCGAGCTGACCAGCACCCGCGCCCCGTCGTCGACCAGGGCCCGGGCGGTCGCGTACCCCACCCCACGGCTCGCACCGGTGAGCAGGTAGCCGCGACCGCCCAGACCCAGGTCCACCGGTCAGACCGAGGCAGACCCGCGGAGGGAGCGCAGCACGTACTGCATGATCCCGCCGTTGCGGTAGTAGTTCGCCTCGCCGGGGGTGTCGATCCGGACGGTGGCCTCGAAGGTCACGTCACCGGCCTGCACGGTCACGGTCTTCGGGGTCGGGCCGTCGTTCATGGCCGTGATCCCGGTGATCGTGAACTCCTCGTCGCCGGTCAGGCCGAGCGACTCCCGGTCCTGGCCCTGGGGGTACTGCAGCGGCAGCACGCCCATCCCGATGAGGTTGGAGCGGTGGATGCGCTCGTAGCTCTCGGCGATGACGGCCCGGACGCCCAGCAGCGCGGTGCCCTTGGCGGCCCAGTCGCGCGAGGACCCCGAGCCGTACTCCTTGCCGGCCAGCACGACCAGCGGGATGCCGGCGTCGGCGTAGGAGCGGGAGGCGTCGTAGATCGTCGTCGTCTCACCGGTCAGGTGGTCCTTGGTGACGCCGCCCTCGGTGCCGGGGACCAGCTGGTTGCGCAGCCGGATGTTGGCGAAGGTGCCGCGGATCATGACCTCGTGGTTCCCGCGGCGCGAGCCGTAGGAGTTGAAGTCGCGCCGCTCGATGCCGTGCTCGGACAGGTACCTGCCGGCGGGGGAGTCGGCCTTGATCGAACCGGCCGGGGAGATGTGGTCGGTGGTCACCGAGTCACCCAGCACCGCGAGGGTGCGGGCGCCGGTGATGTCCACGACCGGGGAGGGCTCGGCCTCCATGCCGTCGAAGTACGGGGGCTTGCGCACGTAGGTGCTCTGGCTGTCCCACTCGAAGGTCTTGCCCTCGGGGGTGGGCAGGGCCCGCCACTGGGCGTCGCCGGCGAACACGTCGGCGTAGTCCTCGATGAACATCTCCTTGGTGATCGACTCGTCGATCGTGCGCTGGACGTCCAGCGGGGAGGGCCAGATGTCGCGCAGGAAGACGTCGTTGCCCTCCGGGTCCTGGCCCAGCGGGTCGTTGTTCAGGTCGACGTCCATGGAGCCGGCGATCGCGTAGGCGATGACCAGCGGCGGGGAGGCCAGGTAGTTCATCTTGACGTCGGGGTTGATCCGGCCCTCGAAGTTGCGGTTGCCCGAGAGCACCGAGACGACGGCGAGGTCGTTGTCGTTGACCGCCTTGCTGACGGCCTCCGGCAGCGGACCGGAGTTGCCGATGCAGGTCACGCAGCCGTAGCCGACCAGGTAGAAGCCGAGCTTCTCCAGGTACGGGGTGAGCTGGGCCTTCTCGTAGTAGTCCATGACGACCTTGGACCCCGGCGCCAGCGTGGTCTTCACCCACGGCTTGCTGGTCAGCCCGCGCTCGACGGCGTTCTTGGCCAGCAGCGCGGCGCCGATCATCACCGACGGGTTCGAGGTGTTGGTGCAGGAGGTGATGGAGGCGATCGTGACGTGCCCGTGGTCGACGTAGGTCTCCGTCCCGTCCTCCATCGTGATCGCGACCGGGTTGGAGGCGCGGTCCGGTACCCGGTCGGGGACGACGGTGTGCGGCTCGGCCCCGGCGTTGCCGTTGCTGGCCGAGACCGGGTCCGAGGCGGGGAAGGTCTCCTCCACGCCCTCGTCGGAGACCGACGCGGCGGTGGGGGCGTCGTCCACGCTGCGGTCGGCGTCGCCGGTGTAGGTCGGCAGCACCTCGCGGAAGGCCGCCTTGGCGTCGGTCAGCTGCACCCGGTCCTGCGGGCGCTTCGGGCCGGCGATGGAGGGCACGATCGTGCCGAGGTCGAGCTCGAGGTACTCGGAGAAGGCCGGCTCGCGGGCGTCGTCGTGCCAGAGGCCCTGCTCCTTGGCGTAGGCCTCCACCAGGGCGACCTGCTCGGCCGGGCGGCCGGTGAGCTCGAGGTAGCGGATGGTCTCCCCGTCGATCGGGAAGATCGCGGCCGTGGAGCCGAACTCCGGGCTCATGTTGCCGATGGTGGCGCGGTTGGCCAGCGGCACCGCGGAGACCCCGGCGCCGTAGAACTCCACGAACTTCCCGACGACGCCGTGCTTGCGCAGCATCTCGGTGATGGTGAGCACCAGGTCGGTCGCGGTGGCGCCGTCGGGCAGCTGGCCGGTGAGCTTGAAGCCCACGACGCGGGGGATCAGCATGGAGACGGGCTGGCCGAGCATGGCCGCCTCGGCCTCGATGCCGCCCACACCCCAGCCCAGCACGCCGATGCCGTTGACCATCGTGGTGTGGCTGTCGGTGCCCACGCAGGTGTCGGGGTAGGCCAACGTGCGGTCGCCCTCGGGGCGGGCGAACACCACGCGGGCCAGGTGCTCGATGTTGACCTGGTGCACGATGCCGGTGCCCGGGGGGACGACCTTGAAGTCGTCGAACGCGCCCTGGCCCCAGCGGAGGAACTGGTAGCGCTCGCCGTTGCGCTGGTACTCGATCTCGACGTTTCGCTCGAAGGACTCCGGGGTGCCGAACACGTCGGAGATCACCGAGTGGTCGATCACGAGCTCGGCCGGAGCCAGCGGGTTGATCTTCGCCGGGTCGCCGCCGAGGTCGGCCATCGCCTCGCGCATGGTGGCCAGGTCGACGATGCACGGGACGCCGGTGAAGTCCTGCATGACCACGCGGGCCGGGGTGAACTGGA
>JAOPVM010000375.1 GCA_025966215.1 Klenkia sp. | reverse complement strand
TCGCCTGCGACTCCTCGGTCACCCGCATCGTGATGGGCCCCGCCGGGCTCCCCCTCGACGTCGGCCGCAGCAAGCGGGTGGTCCCACCGCACATCCGCAAGGCCGTCGAGGCCCGGGACGGGCACTGCGTGTTCGCCGGCTGTCACGCCCCGACGCACTGGTGCGACGTCCACCACCTGCTCGAGTGGCTCCGCGACGACGGCGACACCTCACTCGACAACTCGGCGCTGCTCTGCGAACGCCACCACACCAAGGTCCACCACGGGTTCCGCGTCGAACGCGACGACGGAGCGCCACCGGGCAGACGTTGGCGCACCCACCGCCCCGACGGCACCGAGATCGTCCTCGACCGGCTGCGCGGCTGACCGCCGTCCCTGCCCACGCGGGGGTCTGCGGCCCTGGCCTGCCGTCGTGGCCCGACCCGTCGACCTGACCCGGTACCAGCTCGCCCTGGGCGTCGCAGCGTTCCTGGCGGTGATCGCCCTGGTGGTCGCCGTCTCCGTTGACGGCTCCCACGGGCGCATCGCGTTCGCTGTCATCGGCGTCGTGGCGTTCCTGACCGTCGCCGTCGTCCGGCTCCGCCGGATGCGCGACCGGTGGGTCCGCGCGTCAGGCGTTCAGCTCGGGGGGTGTCGATCCACACCGCGAGGGCCAGGAACGGGCGGAAGCAGGAACGGGCGGAAGGCGGCCCGGGACGACGAGACGCCTTCCAACACCACGATCGGAGCCGGCTCGATCACGACGGGCGCACCGGATGACGTGCTCGCCCAGTCGTACGGCGTGTAGACGGCCCTGTGTCCACCGCCCAGCGGGGACAGGACCTCGTCGATCACCCGCGGCCACCAGTCGAGGGGGCACGTCGGGGTGGCGAACTGGTCGGTGTGCACGATCGGCGCGTCGTCGAGAGCCTCGGCCAGCAGGCGAGCGAGGGTGGTCTTGCCCGAGCCTCCGGGGCCGTCGACCGCCACCACGGACACCGGTGGTGCAGGTCTGCGGTCGAGCAGAACGCGCACCTGTCCGGCCACCGCGGCGACGTCGAAGCTCACCGCGGCAGTCTGCCGTCAGACGTCTCCCACGGCACCACTGCCGGAGTGCGGTGAGGATCAGCCGGCCAGCAGTCCATGCACACGAGTGGTCAACCCCGCGTCACTGCGCGCTGCGCCGTCCAGCGCGGTCACCGGGGCGGCGCCGCGGATGCCCGACAACAGCCAGACGGCGTCGGCGGCGTGCAGGTCGGCGACGCTGCCAGGGGTGACGGCGGTGGGCCAGCCGGCGGCCTCGGCAGCCGCGAACAGCCTGGCCTGGGTGGTGCCGGCCAGGATGCCGGTGTCCAGGGGCGGGGTGTGCAGCGTGCCGTCGGCGGCCCAGACCACCGTCGAGGTCGGGCCTTCCAGCAGGCGGCCCTCGATCGAGGTGAACACGACGTCGTCCGCACCGACGGTGTGTGCGTGCCGCTGCGCGGCCATGTTCACCGCGTAGGACAGCGTCTTCGCCCCGCCCAGCAGCCACGGCGACACCGCCCGCACGTCGGCGGCCACGCCCAGGGTCAGCGCGACCACGGAGATGCCGGCGGTGCGCTGGGCGATCGTCTCCGGCGGCACCGCGGCCAGCAGGGCCAGGGCGGTGGGCGGGTGGCCCTCGCCGAGACCACGGGTGAGGAACAGCCGGCACGCGCCCTCGACGTCCTCCGGCCAGCCGTCGGTCGCCGCGGCGACCAGCGCGGTCCACACCTCGCCGTCCACCGGGGGCAGGTCGAGCAGTGCCGCCGAGCGGTGCAGCCGGGCCAGGTGGTCGGCCAGCCGCGGGGTGCGGCCGCCGGTGACCCACACCGACTCGAAGACGCCGTCCCCCCGGGCCAGCCCGGTGTCGAAGGCGGTCACCACCGGCTCGTCGGCCGGCACGCGCACCGCCGCCCCGCCCCGCCAGACCGCCACCGCGCGCAGGTCGTCCACCGGGTCAGACCGCCAGCGTCGTGCCGCAGATGCCGCACACCTCGAGCTCCTGGCGCTTCCAGCGCAGCAGCGGCACGAAGAAGACGGTGAACTGCCGGTACCGCTTCACCCGGCCCCAGGTCGTCGTGTTGGTGCAGCGGGGACAGGTGCGGGTCTGGCCCGGACCGAGGTCCTTCTGCTTGTCGCCGAACCCGAAGAGGAAGAACACCCGGCGAGCCTAGGAGGCCCTACGGTCTCCGGCATGGCGGACGACGACGTCCTCGGCTGGCTGCGCGACAGCGACCCCGCGCTGCGCTGGCAGGTCGAGCGCGATCTGCTCGACGCACCCGAGGACGTCTGGCGGGCGACCCGCGCGCGGGTGGCCACCGAGGGGTACGGCGCGCGGCTGCTCGCCCACCAGGACCCGGACGGGCAGTGGGCCGGCGGTGCGTTCTTCCCGAAGGTCGACGGCCAGGTGCACGCCCCCGAGGGCGAGGGCCAGCCCTGGACGGCCACCACGTGGTCGCTGGCCACGCTGCGCGAGTGGGGTCTGGACGCCACCCGCCTGGCCGGCACCGCCGAGCTGCTCGCCACCAACAGCCGGTGGGAGTACGACGAGCGGCTCCCGTTCTGGGGCGGCGAGGTGGACGTGTGCATCAACGCCACCACCCTGGCGACCGGCGTGTGGCTGGGGGCCGACGTCGAGGCGCTCGCCCGCTGGTTCCCCGAGCACCAGCTCGCCGACGGCGGTTGGAACTGCGAGTGGGTCGAGGGCTCCACCCGGTCCTCGGTGCACTCCACGTTCAACGCCGTGCGCGGTCTGCTGGCCCACGAGGTCGCCACCGGTGGGGACGACGACCTGCGCGCGGCCCGCCACCGCGGGGAGCGCTACCTGCTGGAGCGTCGGCTGACCCGCAGGCTGTCCACCGGCGAGCTGCTCGACCCGTGCCTGACCCCTCCGACCTACCCCTCGCGGTGGCGCTACGACGTGCTCCGGGCGGTGGAGCACCTGCGGGCGGCGAGCCTGGTCGACGGCAGCCCACCGGACCCCCGGGTCGCCGACGCCGTCGAGCTGCTCAGGGTCGCCCGGCAGCCCGACGGACGCTGGCTGCAGGGGCCGGTGGAACCCGGTGCGGTGTGGTTCGACGTCGACGTCCCCGCCGGCCAGCCCTCCCGGTGGCTGACCCTCGGGGCGGTGCGGGTGCTGTCGTGGTGGGACGGTGGCGGGCGGTCCTAGGCTCGGGGCCGTGCCCGACCACACCCACGACCCGCAGCAGGCGCCCCCGCTGGCCGACCAGTTGCGCTCGCGCGGGCTGCGGTTGACCAACCAGCGGCAGCGCGTGCTCGCCGCCGTCGCCGCCCTCGAACACGGCACGCCCGAGGAGATCGGCGCCCGGCTGCGGGCCGACGCCGGGCCGGGCGGGGCCGCGCCGGACACCTCCACGGTCTACCGGACGCTGGAGCTGCTCGACCGGCTCGGTCTGGTCTGGCACACCCCCCTGGGCAAGGGCGCGCCGGTCTACCACGCCGCCGAGCACCCGCACCTGCACGTCGTCTGCGCCACCTGCGGGAAGATCGAGTCGGTCGACCCGGGCCTGATGGACGGCGTCGCGGAACGTCTGGGCGCCGACCTGGGTTTCAGGGTGGACGTGGGTCATGTGGCGCTGTCCGGCACCTGCCGGGACTGCAGCGCCGCGGCCGGAACGGAGTCCCCATGAGCTCGCCCCTGCTGCATCGACCGGCTGCGGTCGCCGACGAGTCCGGAGCCGTCGCCGCGCACTACGGCGAGCCCCTGCCCGAGCAGCGCCGCGCCGCCGAGGCCGCGGTGCTCGTCGACCGCAGCGACCGCGACGTGCTCGTCGTCCCCGGCGTCGACCGGCTGACCTGGCTGCACAGCCTGCTCAGCCAGCACCTCGACCAGCTGACCGACGGCACCGGCACCGAGGCACTGGTGCTCTCCCCGCAGGGCCACGTCGAGCACCACGTCGTGCTCGCCGAACTGGCCGGCACCACCTGGGGCGACACCGAGCCCGGCCGGGGTGCCGAGCTGGTCGGCTGGCTGGACCGGATGCGCTTCATGCTGCGCGTCGAGCCCGCCCTGGTCACGCCTGAGTGGGCGCTGCTGAGCCTGGTCGGCCCGCGGGGGGACGACGTGCTCACCGCCGCCGGGCTGCCCGTGCCGGTCGGGCCGTGGTCGGTCGTCGCGCTGGACGGTGGCGGCTGGGCGCGGCGCTCCCCGGCCGTCGGTGACGGCACCGCCGAGGTCGTCGACCTGCTCGTACCGCGCGCCGAGATCGATGCCCGGGCGCAGACCCTGTTGGACGCCGGCGCCACCCTCGCCGGGGTCGACGCGCTGGCCGCGCTGGCCGTCGAGGCGCACCGCCCGCGGCTGGGCACCGACACCGACCACCGCACCATCCCCAACGAGACGCCCTGGCTGCGCACCGCGGTGCACCTGGAGAAGGGCTGCTACCGGGGCCAGGAGACCGTCGCCCGGGTGCACAACCTGGGCCGTCCTCCGCGCCGGTTGGTGCTGCTGCACCTGGACGGCATGGAGGAGCACCTGCCGGAGGCGGGCACCCCGTTGCTCGCGGGCACCCGGGAGGTGGGCCGGGTCGGGACCGTCGTCCGCCACCACGAACTCGGCGTCGTCGGCCTGGCGCTGGTGAAGTCCTCGGTGCTGGAAAGGTCCGCCGCGGCACCGGTGGAGCTGCGGGTCGGTGGCAGCGTCGCCGTCGTCGACCCCGACGACCTGGTGGTCACCCTGGACGACACCCTGGTCGCCGCCCGGGAGCGGGTGCGCGCGGTCCGGTCTGCGACGATCGGCCGGTGAGCCACCCGGGCACCCTCATCACCCTCGCCCCGACGGGAGCGGAGTCGGCCAAGACCGACGTCCCCGCCCTGCCGGTGACGGTCGAGGAGGTCGTGTCCACCGCCCGGGACTGCGAGGCCGTCGGTGCTGCCGTCGTCCACCTGCACGTCCGCGGTCTCGACACCCGGCCGACGCTGGACCTGGTCCGGGTGCGCGAGGTGGTCGCCGCCGTCCGGGAGTCCACCGACCTGGTGGTGCAGCTGTCCTCCGGTGGCGCGGTCACCGACCCGCTGCCCGACCGGGTGGCCGTGCTGGACGCCGAGCCCGATGCCGCCTCGCTGTCGCTGGGCACGGTCAACTTCGGCCGCGACGTGTTCAGCAACCCGTGGGACCTCATCGTCGAGCTGCACACCCAGATGCAGCAGCGCGGGATCGTGCCGGCGTACGAGGTCTTC
>JAOPVM010000025.1 GCA_025966215.1 Klenkia sp. | reverse complement strand
TGGCCCGCCGGCTGCCCCGGCCCGGGGAGCCGGCGCCGGTCGGGCTCGCGGCCACCCTCGTCGTCCGCGGCACCTGGGCCGGGGGCCGCACGCTGGCCCGCTCCGTCACCCGGCACCACTGGCCGCTGGTGCTCCCGCTGCTGGCGGTGTCCGGGCGGGCTCGTCGGCTGACCGCGCTGGCCGCGGTCGTCGACGGCGTGGGGGCCTGGTGGCCGCACCGCCGGGACGTCGACCTGCCCCGCTTCGTCGCCGCCCGCCGGCTGGAGGACCTGGCCTACGGCGCCGGACTGTGGCGGGGCGCCCTCCGGGCCCGGGACGCCCGTGCGCTCCTGCCCGCGAGGCCCCCCACCGGCTGACAGGTGAACAGCGCGTGACCGGTCCCGTGGCGGGGAACACCCGTCCGGGCCCCCGCCTTGCAGCCACCTGTGGGGCAGTTGCCGTCCCTCGTGCCAGCCACCACCAGCCGAGGAGCTCCTCATCAGCGCCACCACCGAGACCCCGCGCACCGTCCAGGGGTCGCCCCCGGTCGCCGCGACCCCGAGCCGCCTGCGCACGGTGCTCACCCTGGGCGCCTTCGTCGCGCTCGGGCCGCTCACGATCGACATGTACCTGCCGGCGTTGCCGACGATCACCGACGACCTGCAGACGACGTCGGCCACCGTCCAGCTCACCCTGACCGGCACGCTGCTGGGCCTCGCGCTCGGCCAACTGGTGATCGGCCCGCTGTCCGACGCGCTGGGCCGCCGCCGCCCGCTGCTGGTCGGCACCGCGCTGCACGTGCTGGCCAGCGCCCTGGTCCTGGTCGCCCCCACCATCGCCGTCCTCGGGGTGTTGCGGGTGCTGCAGGGCGTGGGCGCCGCCGCGGGTGCGGTCATCGCGCTCGCCGTGGTCCGCGACCTCTACACCGGGCGGGCCGCCGCCACCCTGCTGTCCCGGCTCTTCCTGGTCATCGGCGCCGCGCCCGTGCTGGCGCCCACGCTGGGCGGGGAGCTGCTGCGCTTCACCTCCTGGCGCGGGGTCTTCGCCGTCCTGGCCCTCTACGGGCTGGTGCTCGTCTTCGCCGTCGGCGCGACGCTGAAGGAGACGCTGCCGCCCGAACGACGCACCAGCAGCGGGCTGCGCGGCACCGGCCGCAACTACCTCGGCCTGCTGCACGACCGGGTCTTCGTCGGCCTGGTGCTCGTGGCCGGGCTGACCATGGCCGGGCTGTTCAGCTACGTGTCGGGCTCGGCCTTCGTCTACCAGGGCGAGTTCGGGCTCGACGAGCAGCAGTTCGGCCTGCTCTTCGGCGCCGGCGCCTTCTGGCTGATCGCCGCGACCCAGCTGAACCCGCTGCTGCTGCGCCGCTTCCAGCCGCAGTGGCTGCTGGCCGGCGCCCTGGTCGTCGGCCTGGTCGCGGCGCTGGTCCTCCTCGTGCTGGCGCTGACCGACACCGGCGGGCTGGTCGGCGTCGTCGTCCCGGTGTGGGTGGTGCTGTTCGCCAGCGGACTGGGCCTGCCCAACGCCCCCGCCCTGGCACTGACCCGGCACGGCGAGGCCGCCGGCACCGCGGCCGCCCTGCTGGGCGCGGTGCAGTTCGGCGTGGGCGCGCTGGTGGCCCCGCTGGTCGGCGTGCTCGGCAACGACGCCCTGGCGATGGGCGTGACGATGGCCGGTGCGTTCGCCGCGGCGATCGTCGTGCTGGCTGCCGTGGTCCGTCCCTGGCAGCTGCCCGACTGGGAGTCCGGGGACTGAGCAGGACGTCCGTCCTGGCGGAACGGGCGTGCACCGGTCACGATGGGGTGACATGAGCCACTGGGCAGTCTCCTCGGGACGGGACGCGTGACGACGCTGAACCCGTGGCTCGCGCTGCCCGACGGGTTGCCGAGCCCGGTGGCCACCCGGCGCCTGAGGGCTGCGCACGAGGCCGTGGTGACCCGCGGGGGAGCGGTCCGCCGGGACGAGGTCCGCCCGGTCGTCTACGACTCCTGGCGGCGCAGCCTGGGCAGCGGGGTGGACCCCGACGGCACCCCGCCCCCGGTCGACCTGCTCGACGGGGACCTGCTGACCTACCGCGAGGCGCACCCGCTGGCCGTGGTCATGCCGGTGATCCGCCGGCTGCTGGTCACCGACGCCGAGGCCGACCGGATGATCGTGGCGGTCACCGACGCCGAGGGTCGGATGCTCTGGGTGGAGGGCGACCGCGCACTGCGCTCCCGGGCCGAGTCCATGCACTTCGTGGCCGGTGCCCGGTGGGGCGAGGACGTCGCCGGCACCAACGCCCCCGGGACGGCGCTGGCCCTGGACACCCCGGTGCAGATCCACGGCGGCGAGCACTTCAGCCGCACCGTGCAGCAGTGGTCGTGCTCGGCCGCGCCGGTGCACCACCCGGTCACCGGGGTGCTGCTCGGGGCCATCGACGTCACCGGCGGTGACCACGTGGCCAGCCCGCACGTGCTCACCCTGGTCCGGGCCACGGTGGCCGCCGCGGAGTCCGAACTGCGCTGGCTGCACCGCGAGGAGGTCCCCGGCCTGCGTGCTGCCCCGCCCCTGGCCCGGCCGCTGCTCGAGGTCCTCGGCCGGGAGCGGGCCCGGTTGACCACCCCGGCCGGGCGCACCGA
>JAOPVM010000343.1 GCA_025966215.1 Klenkia sp. | reverse complement strand
GGGTCGACCGCGTGCGGGGGCACCGGCAGCAGCCAGCGGCCCAGCCGGCCGAGCCGGCCCACCGGCACGGCCTGGCGGTGGGCGCGCAGGTGGGCGATGGCCTCGGGCTCGGAGCGGGCGAACCGGGCCAGCAGCCCGACGATGAACAGGGTGATGACCATCGACGTGCCACCGGCGGAGATCAGCGGCAGCTGCACGCCGGTGACCGGCAGCAGGCCGACGACGTAGCCCATGTTCATCGTGGCCTGGCCGATCAGCCAGACGGTGATGGCGATGCTGGCGAGCTGGATGAACCGGTCGGCCGAGCGGCGGGCGATCCGGAAGCCGGCGTAGGCGAGCACCCCGTACAGGGTGATCACCACCAGGCAGCCGAGGAAGCCGAGCTCCTCGCCGATGATGGCGAAGATGTAGTCGCTCTCCGCGTGCGGCAGCAGGTTCCACTTCATCCGGCTGTTGCCCAGCCCGACACCCCAGAAGCCGCCGGTGGCCAGCGCGTAGAGCCCGCGGACGGCCTGGAACCCGTCGCCGAGCGGGTCGGCGAAGGGGTCCAGGAACGAGGTGACCCGGGCGAGCCGGTAGGGCGCGAGGGCGACCATCAGCGCGACGATCCCGGCGGCGATGCCCACCCCGCAGGCGATCAGCCGCCCGGAGATCCCGCCGGCCCAGAGCAGGCCGGCCAGCACCAGGCCGAGGCTGACCACCGCGCCCATGTCGGGCTCGGCGATGAGCAGCAGGCTCAGCAGCCCGAAGACCGGCAGCACCGGCACCAGCAGCGACGACGTGGTCAGCCAGCGCTCGCGGACGGCGATGACGTGGGCGCCCCACAGCGCGAAGACCAGCTTGGTGAACTCCGAGGGCTGGAAGTCGGTGACGCCCAGGCTGATCCACTGCCGGGCCCCGTTGAGCTCCTTGCCGATGCCGGGGACGAGCACGGCCAGCAGCAGCACGAAGGACAGCAGCAGCCCGATGCCCGACCAGCGGCGCAGGTGGCCGACCGGCAGGCGCAGCGCCACGACCATCCCGATCAGCCCGACGAAGGCGACCGCGACCTGCTTGAGGCCCGGCGCCCAGGGCGACCCGTCGTTGAGCGCGGACTCCATGCTGGAGGCCGAGAAGACCATCACCAGGCCGATGGACAGCAGCAGCCCGGCCGACCCGAGCACCAGCTGGGAGCTGGTCATCGGCCCCTCGAGCCACGCCGGCGCCCGGAAGAGCGGTCCGCGGACCGCTGCCTCACCCCGCGTGCGCGCGGCAGCGGAACCCGTGCTCGGGCGGGTGCTCGGGCGGGTGCTCGGGCGGGTGGTGGTCGTGCTGGCCATGCGGGCCCCCGTCAGCGCAGGGCGCGGACCGCGTCGGTGAAGGCGCGGCCCCGGTGCCCGTAGTCGGTGAACACGTCCATGGACGCGGCGGCGGGGGCGAGCAGCACGGTGTCGCCGGGACGGGCGAGCTGCACGGCTGCCCGCACCACCCGCTCCATCACGACCTCAGCGGTCTCTCCAGTCACACCCGTCACGGCTGCATCATCACCGCTGGGGACGACGATCCGTGGGACCGCGGGGGCGTGTCGGGCCAGGGACCGGGCCAGCAGCTCCCGGTCCCGGCCCAGCAGCACCACCCCGGCCAGCCGGGGGGCCACCGCGGCGACCAGCGGGTCGACGTCGGCGCCCTTGAGCAGCCCGCCGGCGATCCAGACCACCCGGGGGTAGGCGGCCAGCGACGCACCGGCGGCGTGCGGGTTGGTGGCCTTGCTGTCGTCGACGAAGTCCACCCCGTCGACCGTGCCGACCAGCACGTTGCGGTGCGCGCCGCCCCGGAAGCCGACCAACCCACGGCCGATGTCGGCCGCCGACACCCCGGCCACCCGCGCCAGGGCCGCGGCGACCAGGGCGTTGACCGCGTTGTGCGGGCCGCCGACCTGCAGCGCGGACTGCTCGACCAGCACCTCACCGGCCGGGGAGGCAGCGAACGCCCGGTCGACCAGCGCGCCGGAGCGGACCCCGAGCTGGCCGGGCTGGGGCTCGTCGAGGGTGACGGTGACCGGACGCCGGTGGGCGCGGACCAGGGAGGCGGCGACCGGGTCGCCGGCGTCGGCGACGGCCACCGGGGTGCGCGCCAGCACCTTCGCCTTGGCCTCCCGGTAGGCCTGCGGGCTGCCGTGCCAGTCGACGTGGTCGTCGGCGACGTTGAGCACCGCGGCCGCGGCCGGGGCCAGGGAGGACGACCAGTGCAGCTGGAAGCTGGACAGCTCCACCGCCACCGCGTCGAAGGACGGCGTGCCGTCGGGGTCCACCGCGGTGACCACCTCGACCAGCGGCCGGCCCACGTTGCCCGCGGCGACCGCGCGGAGCCCCCCGGCCAGCAGCACCGCCTCGAGCATGGTCACCGTCGTCGTCTTGCCGTTGGTGCCGGTGACGGCGTACCAGGGCGCGGGCTGGCCCGAGGACAGCGGCAGCCGGAGCCGCCAGGCCAGCTCGGGCTCGCCGACCACCTCGACGCCGGCCCGGGCCGCGGACAGCAGCAGCGGGGAGTCCGGCCGCCAGCCCGGGGAGGTGACCACCAGGTCGACGTCGTCGGGCAGCTCGGTCACCGCGCCGAGCCAGACCGCCCCGGCGGCCTCCAGCTCGGCCCGGGCGGCTGGCGTGCCGCCGTCGGCGAGCAGCACGGTGTCCCCGCGGGCCAGCAGCACCCGGGCCGCCGCGGCCCCGGACACCCCCAGGCCACAGACCAGCACCCGACCCAGGGGGGCGTCCATCACAGCCCCGTGAGGGAGAGCCAGTCGGCGTAGAACTGCCCGATGCCCAACGCCACCGTCATGGCGGTGACCAGCCAGAAGCGGACGATGACGGTGTTCTCCGCCCACCCGGCCAGTTCGAAGTGGTGGTGCAGCGGTGCCATCCGGAACACCCGGCGCCGGGTGGCCTTGAAGAACGCGACCTGGATGACCACCGACAGGGTGATGGCCACGAAGAGCCCGCCGATGACGACCAGCAGCAGCTCGGTGCGGGTGACGATCGCGATGCCGGCCATCAGGCCACCGAGGGCCAGGGACCCGGTGTCGCCCATGAAGATCCGGGCCGGGGAGGTGTTCCACCACAGGAAGCCCAGACAGGCACCCATCGCGGCGGCGGCCACCAGGGTGACGTCCAGCGGGTCGCGGACGGTGTAGCAGCCCGCGACCACCCCGGCGGAGCAGTCGTGGCCGAACTGCCAGAACGACATGACCACGTAGGCGCCGAACACCATCGCCGAGCAGCCGGCCGCGAGCCCGTCCAGGCCGTCGGTGAGGTTGACGGCGTTGGAGAAGCCGGCGATGAAGAGGTAGGCCAGCACCATGAACAGCACCGCGGGCATGGCCAGCGGGGCGATCTCCCGGACGAAGGAGACCGTGGTGGAGGCGACCGCCTGCCCCCCGGGTCCCTCGCCCCCGATCAGCGCCAGCCCGGCGAACACCAGGCCGACGACGAGCTGGCCGACCAGCTTGGCCGTCTTGTTCAGCCCCAGGCTGCGGCGGTGCGCGATCTTCAGGTAGTCGTCCAGGAAGCCGACCGTGCCCAGCCCGACCAGCAGGAACAGCAGGAGGAGCCCGGTGGTGGTGACCCCGCGCCCCTCCTGTCCGAGCAGGAACAGGTGGGAGATGAAGTAGCCGGCGACCGTGGCGAACACGATCACCGTGCCGCCCATCGTGGGCGTGCCCTTCTTGGACAGGTGGCTCTCCGGGCCGTCGTCCCGGATCTCCTGGCCGAAGCCGCGGCTGCGGAATGCCTTGATGGCCACCGGGGTCAGCAGGATCGAGATGACCAGGCCGAAGCCGGCCGCGACGAGGACGGACTTCACGAGGCAGCTCCGTCGGTGATCAGATCGGCGGCCAGCAGCTCGAGTCCGTAGGACCGGGAGGCCTTCACCAGGACGACGTCGCCCGGGCGCAGCACCCCCGCGAGCAGCTGGCGGGCGGCGGCCCGGTCCGGCACGTGCACCGACTCCTCTCGCGGAGCCTGGGCTCCGGCAGTGATCCCGGCGGCGTCCGGGCCGACCGCGACCAGCAGGTCGACCACGGCAGCGGCGTCGGCGCCCAGGCGGGCGTGTTCGTCGTGGGCACCGGGGCCGAGTTCGCCCATCGCGCCGAGGACGGCGATCCGGCGGGTGCCGGTCATCCCGCTCAGCGCGGCCAGGGCGGCGCGCATCGACTCGGGGTTGGCGTTGTAGGCGTCGTTGACCACCGTCACGCCGTCGGGGCGCTCGGTGACCTCCATCCGCCATCGGCTCTGCGCGGTGGCCGCGGACAGCCCGGCGGCGACCTCGGCGGGGGTGAGCCCGGCGGCGAGCGCGGCACCGGCGGCCGACAGCGCGTTGGCGACCTGGTGGGCACCGACGACCTGCAGCCGGACCGGGTGGGTCTCCCCCGCGGCGTGCAGGGTGAACGAGGCGCGCGCGGTCCGGTCGAGCTCGACGTCGGTGCCGCGCACGTCGGCGTCGCCCACGGTGCCGGTGAGCAGCACCCGGGCGGTGGCCCGGGCGGCCATGCCGCGCACCCGCGGGTCGTCGGCGTTGAGCACCGCGACCGACGCGGCGGCCTCGGCCAGCTCGCCCTTGGCCTGGGCGATCACGTCGGCACTGCCGAACTCCCCCAGGTGCGCCGAACCCACGTTGAGCACCACGCCGACGTCGGGCCGCGCGACGGCGCAGAGCCGGGCGACGTGCCCGACCCCGCGGGCGCCCATCTCCAGGACCAGGAAGCGGGTGTGGACGTCGGCGGCCAGGACCGTCAGCGGCAGGCCGATGTCGTTGTTGAACGAGCCGGGCGGGCTCACCGTGGCACCCACGGCGCCCAGCACCTGACCGAGGAGGTCCTTGGTGGAGGTCTTGCCCGACGAGCCGGTGATCCCCACGGTGGTCAGCCCGGTCAGCCCG
>JAOPVM010000330.1 GCA_025966215.1 Klenkia sp. | reverse complement strand
GGGGGTCCTTCCTCACCGGGCGCCGCGCTCCCCCGCCAGCCGGACGAAGTGCTCGACCGCCGCCGGGTCGTCGACGGCACCGACGTTGAGGGCGCGGGCCGGGTCCACCCCCTGGAACAGCCGCTTGAGCGGCACCTCCAGCCGCTTGCCGGTGCGGGTGTGCGGCACCCCGGGGACGACGATCACCTCGTCGGGGACGTGCCGCGGGCTGGCGTCGCGGCGGACGGCGTCGCCGATCTCGGCGACCAGGGCGTCGGTGAGCTCGAACCCGGGCGTCAGCTGCACGAACAGCGGCATCCAGTAGCCGCCGTCGCGCTGCTCGACGCCGAGCACGACGCAGTCGGCGATCGCCGGGATGGACTCCACTGCGGCGTACAGGTCGGCGGTGCCCATCCGGACGCCGCCGCGGTTGAGCGTGGAGTCCGAGCGGCCGGTGATGATGCAGCTGCCGGTGGGGGTGATCTCCAGCCAGTCGCCGTGCCGCCACACCCCGGGCCACGGCTCGAAGTAGGCCTCCCGGTAGCGCGTACCGGACGGGTCGGCCCAGAAGTACAGCGGCATCGACGGCATCGGCTCGGTGACCACCAGCTCGCCGAGGTCGCCGACGACGGGGTGGCCGTGCTCGTCCCAGGACGCCGCGGCGACGCCGAGCATCGGCCGCTGCAGCTCCCCGGCGACCACCGGCAGCAGCAGCGAGGAGCCGATGAACCCGGTGGCGACGTCGGTGCCGCCGGACAGCGAGCCCAGGAACACGTCGGGCTTCACCGCCTCGTAGACCCACTCGTAGGCAGCGGCCGGCAGCGGTGAACCGGTCGAGCCGATGCTGCGCAGCGCGGACAGGTCCCGGGTGTCCACCGGACGCAGCCCGGCCCGCTCGCAGGCGGTCAGGTAGCCCGCGCTGGTGCCCAGGTAGGTCAGCCCGGTCGCCTCGGCGACGGCGAACTGGGTGTCCAGGGTGGGGAACCCGGGCGCCCCGTCGTGCACCACCACCGTCGCCCCGGTGAGCAGCGAGCAGGTCGCGATGTTCCACATGATCCAGGCGGTCGAGGCGTACCAGTAGAACCGGTCGCCGGGCCCGACGTCGATGTGCAGCCCGCCCTGCTTGAGCTGCTCGATCGCCACCCCGCCGTGCCCGTGCACGATCCCCTTGGGCAGCCCGGTGGTGCCCGAGCTGAAGACGATCCACAGCGGGTGGTTGAAGGGCAGCGCCTCGAACACCGGGTCCTGCTCGTCGGCGACCGCGTCCGCCCAGGCCAGGGCGCCGTCCGGGACGTCGGCGAACAGCCGGGGCAGGGTGATCGTGGTCCGCACCGTGGGCAGCGCGGCCCGCAGCTCGGCGACGACGTCACGACGGTCGTGGGCCTTGCCGTTGAACCGGTACCCGTCCACGGCGACCAGCACCACCGGCTCGATCTGGGCGAACCGGTCCAGCACGCTGCGGGTGCCGAAGTCCGGTGCGCAGGTCGACCAGACGGCGCCGATCGAGGCGCAGCCCAGGAACGCGACGACCGCCTCGGGCACGTTGGGCAGGTACCCGGCGACCCGGTCCCCGCGCTGGACACCGAGCCGGCGCAGGGTGGCCGCGAAGGCGCCGACCTGCCCGCGCAGCTCGGCCCAGGACACCTCGGTGGGCTCGGACAGCCCGGTCTCGGTCTCGTGCACCGAGACGATCGCCGGCCGGTCGTCGGTGGCGTGCCGCAGCGCCAGCTGGGCCAGGTTCAGGGTCCGCTCGGGGAACCACGTCGCGCCGGGCATGGACCGGTCGCCGAGCACCTCGTCGTCCCGCACCGGCGGCTCGCCGGGGAACACGTCGAACCAGGTGGCGACGTCGGCCCAGAACTGGTCCAGGTGCTGCGTCGACCACGCCCAGACCGCGTCGTAGTCCTGCCCCAGCGACAGCCCACGCCGCTCGTCGACCCAGGCGGTGAACCGGCCCAGCCGGCTGGCGGCGATGGAGGCGGGGGTGGGTGACCAGAGCGGGGTGTCGGCCGTCACATGCCCACCCTCTCAGAAACCCCGGCAGGGGGGTCGACCGGTGGAGGACGGGCAGGTCAGGGGCCACCGAGGAGCCGACACCCGGGCGAGCACCGCGCGGCGTGCAGCCACCTCGAGGTCCTAACCTCCGGGTGGAGATCGTCCGGGCACGTCGCGCAGAGGCAGGTCGCAGGTGAAGCGTTCGTTCGTCGTCCTCGGGGGTTCCGGGGACCTCACCGGCCGGTTGTTGCTGCCCAGCCTCGCGGAGCTCTACGAGCGCGGGGTGCTGGACGGCGACGTGCAGGTGCTCGCGGTCAGCCAGCAGGACTGGGACGACGAGGCCTACCGCGACTGGGCCCGGGAGCGGCTGACCGCGCACGCCGACGACCTGGCCGAGGACGCCCGGGAGCGGGTGGTCGCCCAGCTGGGCCACGAGCGTGGCGACGTGACCAGCCCCGGGGACCTCCGCCGGGCGCTGGACCGGGTGGACGGGGTGCCGGTGGTCTACCTGGCACTGCCCAACACCGTCTTCCTGCCCACGCTGACCGCGCTGCGCGAGGTCGGTCTGCCCGAGGGCTCCCGGGTCGTGGTGGAGAAGCCGTTCGGCACCGGGATCGAGGACGCCCGCGAGCTCAACGAGGTGCTGCACGGGCTGGTCCCGGAGGAGGGCGTCTTCCGGATCGACCACTTCCTGGCCAAGCAGACCGTGCTCAACGTGCTGGGCCTGCGCTTCGCCAACCGGGTGTTCGAGCCGGTGTGGAACGCCCAGCACGTGGACAGCGTCGAGGTCGTCTTCGACGAGGACCTCGGGCTGGAGGGCCGGGCCGGCTACTACGACAAGGCCGGCGCGCTGCGGGACATGCTGCAGAACCACCTGCTGCAGCTGCTCGCCGTGGTTGCCATGGAGCCGCCGCAGTCGCTGGACGCGGCCACCCTGCAGGCCCGCAAGGGCGACGTGCTGCGCGCCGTCCGGGCCGATGTCGCCGGCAGCGTGCGCGGCCGGTACACCGCCGGCACGATCGACGGCCGCGAACTGCCCGACTACGCCTCCGAGGACGGCGTGGACCCGGCGCGGCAGACCGAGACCCACGCCGAGTTCACCGTGACCATCGAGAACTGGCGCTGGTCGGGGGTGCCGTTCCGGCTGCGCACCGGCAAGGCACTGGGCACCCAGCGCAAGGAGATCGTGATCCGGTTCAAGCCGGTGCCGCACCTGGCCTTCGCCGACGAGCAGCCCCAGCCCGACGTGCTGCGCCTGCAGCTGTCCCCCGACGGCATCGCGCTGGAGATCAACCTCAACGGCGCGGGCGACCCGTTCGACCTGGAGCGCGAGGTGCTGCAGGCGACGTCCCCGGAGCAGACGCTGCCGGCCTACGGGCTGCTGCTGCGGGAGATGCTCTCCGGCGACCCGACCCTGTCGATCTCCGACGTGGAGGCCGAGCAGGGCTGGCGGATCGTGCAGCCGGTGCTGGACGCCTGGGCCGCCGACGAGATCCCGCTGCGCGACTACGCCGCGGGGTCGGAGGGACCCGCGTGACCGTCCCGGGGGAACGCAACGTGCTCGGCGGGCCGCTGGAGGTGTGCGGCACCGACCCGGTCACCGGCTTCTACCGCGACGGGCACTGCTCCAGCGGTCCGGACGACGTCGGCAGCCACACGGTGTGCGCCGTGGTCAGCACCGAGTTCCTCGCCATGCAGGCCGCGCTGGGCAACGACCTGACGACCCCGCGCCCGGAGTACGGCTTCGCGGGTCTGACGCCGGGCGACCGCTGGTGCGTGGTGGCCGTCCGGTGGCGGCAGGCGTTCGAGGCAGGGGCGCCCGCCGGGGTGGTGCTGGCCGCGACCCATGCCCGCGCGCTGGAGGTCGTGCCGCTGGAGATGCTCCGCGCGCAGGCGGTCGACGTCCCCGACGACCTCTCCGGGTGGCCCGCGCCGGGGTCTGGTCAGCTGGACCCGTGACCACCGACCTGCTCCAGCTGCCCCTGTCCACCCTCGCCGGTGCGCCGACCACCCTCGGCGAGCTCACCGGCGGCCGTCCCGCGCTGGTGGTGAACGTGGCCAGCCGGTGCGGGCTGACCCCGCAGTACCGCGGCCTGGAGGCGCTGCAGCAGGAGTACGCCGACCGCGGGTTCACCGTCGTCGGCGTCCCCTGCAACCAGTTCGCCGGCCAGGAGCCGGGCACCGCGGAGGAGATCGAGACGTTCTGCTCGGCGACCTACGGCGTCACGTTCCCGATGACCGACAAGCTCGAGGTCAACGGCCCCGACGCCGACCCGCTCTACCGCGCGCTGACCGCCGTCCCCGACGCCACCGGGTCGGCCGGTGAGGTGCAGTGGAACTTCGAGAAGTTCCTGCTCTCGGCCTCCGGCGAGGTCGTCGCCCGCTTCCGCCCCCGCACCGAGCCCGACTCCCCCGAGGTCCGCGCCGCCATCGAGGCCCAGCTCGGCTGACCCCGGCTCACTCCACCCGGCTCACCTCACCAGGCAGCCGGCGTCCACGGGCAGCGGGACGCCGGTGATGTAGCGGGCGTCGTCGCTGGCCAGGAACACCAGCGCCTTGGAGATGTCGATCGGCTCGACCCAGGGGACCGGAAGGGCGTTCATCGCCTGCGAGGAGACGGCGAACTCCTCCCGGGTCGGGTTCGGGTTGTCGGGCACGAAGAGCTTCATCGTCTCGTCGTTCATGATCATGTCGGTGTCGACCTGGGTCGGGTGGATCGAGTTCACCCGGATCCGGTCGGGGGCGTACTCCACGGCCAGGGTCCGCATCAGGCCGACGACGCCGTGCTTGGCCGAGACGTAGTGCGCGATGTTGGCGTAGGCCTGCAGGCCGGCCGCCGAGCTGGTGAGCACCAGGGCACCGCCCCGCCCGCCCTCGAGCAGGTGCGGGATGGCCGCCTTGCAGGTCTGCCACACGCCGGTCAGGTTGACGTCGATCATCTGCTGCCAGGTGTCCCGGTCGATCTCGTGCGCCCGGTGCGGCCTGGACCCGATCCCGGCGTTGGCGGCCACGATGTCGAGCCGCCCCAGCTGCGCGACCCCGTCGTCCACGGCCGCCTGCAGGACGTCCATGTCCCGCACGTCGGCCTTCGCCGCGACGATCCGCCGGTCCAGCGCCTCGACCTGGCGGACCGTCTCCTGCAGCTTCTCCCAGGTGCCCATCGGGTACGGCATGCCGTCCAGCTGCTCGCAGACGTCGACCGCGATGACGTCGGCGCCCTCCCGCGCCAGCTCCAGCGCATGACTGCGCCCTTGTCCCTGTGCCGCACCGGTGACCAGTGCGACCTTGCCCTCGACTCGTCCCATGCACCCTCCCTAGCGGAGAGTGGCCTGGATCACAACCAGTGCCGGACCCGGTGACGCCCCGCACGTCGACGGTTGCGCACGACCGGTCCGGGGCACCCTCGCGCCGACACGCTCCGAGATCCGGAGCGAGCAACACGGGAGGACCCGCATGATCCCCGCAGGCAACATCCGCGACTGGCGTGGCGAGAACGTCGTCGACCCCGAGGGCCACAAGATCGGCAGCCTCGAGTCGATCTACGTCGACGTGGTGTCCGACGAGCCCTCGTTCATCGGCGTGGAGATCGGCGGGCTGATCGGCGGCAAGAGCCTCGTCTTCATCCCGCTCAAGGACGCCACCGTCGGCCCTCGCGAGGTCCGGGTGACCTACCCCCGCGACCTGGCCAAGGCCGCCCCGAACATCGACACCGACGGCGAGCTCACCGCCGAGGAGGAGCCGAAGGTGTTCGCGCACTACCAGCTGCCCTACTCCACCGGCCCGAACGGCGAACGCCAGCTCGCTCGCCGGTGAGGAAGGACCCGACTGCCCCCACGGCAGCCGGGCCGCTCCATCCCGTCGCTCTGGAGGGACGACCCGGGGGTCATCCCTCCAGGGCCGAGGGGTCCATCCAGACGGCTTCCCAGACGTTGCCGTCGGGGTCGGCGAAGCTGGTGCCGTACATGAAGCCGTGGTCCTGCGGGGCGGTGAACTGCGTTCCGCCGTGCGCGAGCGCCCGGGCGAGCAGCTGGTCGCACTCGGCCCGGTCGGCCGCCGACAGCGCGTTCATGACGGAGACGGCGCGGGACGGGTCGCCCGCGGTGGCCCCGTGCGGCAGGAACCCGGTGAACTTCTCCCGGGTCATCACCATCGCGGTGATGTTCTCCTCGATGACGAAGCTCGCGGTGCTCTCGTCGGAGAACTGCAGGTTCTGCTCGAAGCCGAGCCCGGCGTAGAAGGCCTTCGCCGCCTCCACGTCGGTCACGGGCAGGTTCACGAAGATCATGCGCACGGGGTCCTCCTGGGGTCGGGGGCGACCATCCTCGCCCGCCTGCCCCTGAGACCGGCTCCCGCCCGCCGACTCATCGGTGGTCGAGCCGCCGGCCCGCTCAGCCGATCCGCACGAGCTTCTTGTTCACGAACTCGTCGGCGGCGAGCAGCCCCATCTCGCGCGAGGTGCCGCTGCGCTTGATGCCGCCGAAGGGCAGCTCCGGGGAGTCGGCGAGCACCAGGTTGACGTAGACCATGCCGGCCTCGATCCGGTTCGCCACGCGCTCACCCTGGTCCGGGTCGGTGGTGAACACGTAGGAGCCCAGGCCGAAGCCGGTGTCGTTGGCCAGTGCCACCGCGGCGTCCTCGTCGGGCACCGAGTAGACGACCGCGACCGGGCCGAAGAACTCCTCGCCGTACGCCGGGTTGTCCGGGGTGACGTCGGTGAGCACGGTCGGCTCGAAGAACGCGTCGGTGCGCGTGCCGCCGGCCACCAGGGTGGCGCCGTGCGCCACGGCCCGCTGCACCTGCTCCTCCAGCGTCTGCGCCGCCCGCAGCGAGGACATCGGGCCGAGCTCGGTCTCTGCGAGAGTGGGGTCGCCGGGCACGATCGCGGTCATCTTCGCGGTGATCGCGGCGAGGAAGTCCGCGTACAGGTCGCGGTGGACCACGAACCGCTTGGCCGCGTTGCAGGACTGCCCGCTGTTGTCCATCCGGGCCTCCACAGCAGCCGAGACCGTGCTGTCCAGGTCGTCGGTGGACAGCAGCACGAACGGGTCGGAGCCACCGAGCTCGAGGGCGACCTTCTTCAGGTGCCGCCCGGCGACCTCGGCGACGGCGGTGCCGGCCCGCTCGGAACCGGTGAGCGAGACACCGGCGACCCGGGGGTCGGCGATGATCGTCGCGGCCTGGTCGTTGCTGGCGTAGACGTTGACGTAGGCGCCCTCGGGGAACCCGGCGTCGGTGAACACCTGCTCGATCGCGGCGGCGGACTCCGGGCACTGCGGGGCGTGCTTGAGCACGATGGTGTTGCCGACCGCCAGGTTCGGGCCGGCGAACCGGGCCACCTGGTAGTAGGGAAAGTTCCACGGCATGACGCCCAGCAGCGGGCCGAGGGAGGCACGGCGGATGACCGCGGTGCCCTCCGCGCCCTCGGCCAGCTCGATCGGCTGGTCGGCGGTGACCCGCTCGGCGTTGTCGGCGTTGTAGTCGTAGATGTCGGCGGCGAAGTCGACCTCGCCCTCGGCGGCGGTGATCGTCTTGCCCATCTCCCGCACGATCAGCGCGGCGAGGGTGTCCTTGCGCTCGCGGTGCAGCTCGGCCACCCGGCGCAGCAGGGCCCCGCGCTCGGCCGCCGTGGAGCTGCGCGACCAGCCGCGGTGCGCCGCGGTGGCCGCGGCGATCGCCTGCTCGACCTGCTCGTCGGTGGCGGTCGGGTAGCTGGCCACGGTCTCCCCGGTGGCCGGGTCGACGACGACGTACTCGCTCATGCGTGCTCCGTTCAGGGGCTGCCGGGCTGGACGACGGATCCGGTCGTCACGGTAGCGTGCACCGACGGTTTCCGTCGCCGGACAGAGGAGACGCCGATGGTGCGCTACGGCCCGCAGTTCGGCCCGGACATCACCTTCCTGGGCGTGGACCGCTGCGACCACACCGACCCGGCGTCCATGGCCGGCGCCGACGTCGTCGTCCTCGGGGCCCCGTTCGACGGCGGGACCAGCCACCGGCCGGGCACCCGGTTCGGTCCGCAGGCCATCCGGATGACCGACTACCTGCCGCACGACGGCTCGCGGCCCAGCCTGGCGCTGCGCACCGACGGACTGCGGGACCTGCGGGTGCTCGACGCCGGGGACGTCGAGATGTACTCCGGCGACATCGAGACCGCGCTGGCCGCGCTGCGCGCCGCGGTGGCCGACGTCGTCCGGGCCGGGGCGATCCCGGTGGTGCTGGGCGGGGACCACTCCATCGCGTTCGCCGACGCCGGCGGGGTGGCCGACGTGCTCGGCCAGGGCCGGGTCTCGATGATCCACTTCGATGCGCACGCCGACACCGGGGACATCGAGTTCGGCTCGCTGTGGGGTCACGGCCAGCCGATGCGCCGGCTGATCGAGTCCGGCGCGCTGCGCGGGGACCGGTTCCTGCAGATCGGGCTGCGCGGCTACTGGCCGCCCCCGGAGACGCTGGACTGGATGGCCCGGCACCAGCTGCGCTCCTACGAGATGACCGAGATCGGGCACCGCGGCCTGGCCACCTGCCTGACCGAGGCCTCCACCATCGCCACCGACGACTGCGACGGCGTCTTCCTCTCCGTGGACATCGACGTCTGCGACCCCGGGCACGCGCCGGGCACCGGCACGCCCGAGCCCGGCGGGCTGACCGCCCGCGAGCTGCTGGACGCCGTCCGCCGGATCTGCCTGGAGCTGCCCGTCGTCGGCATCGACGTCGTCGAGGTGTCCCCGCCCTACGACCACGCGGGCATCACCGCCGCCCTGGCCAACCGCGTCGTCCTCGAAGCGCTCTCCGCCCTCGCCCGGAAGCGCTCCGGCATCCCCTTCGACCCCTCGCTCCCGCTGCTGGCAGACAGGAACCTCCCGTGACCGCACACCCGCTCGACCCGCTGTCCGCCGATGAGTTCCGTGCCGCGGCGGCGCTCCTGCGCCGGGAGAAGGGCGTGGGCGAGGGCTGGCGGTTCGCCGCCATCGAACTGCGCGAGCCCGCCAAGGACGTCGTCCGCAGCTGGCAGGCCGGTGACCCCGACCCGCGCGAGGCGCTGGTCACCTGCTTCGAGCGGGCCACGAACACCGCCTACAAGGCCGTCGTCTCCCTCACCGACGACGCCGTCCTGGACTGGTCGGCAGTGCCCGGCGAGCAGCCGAACATGACCGTGGACGAGTGGCACGAGGCGCACGTCGCGCTGATCGCCGACCCCCGCGTCGTCGAGTCGCTGGCCGCCCGCGGCATCACCGACCTCGACCTGGTGCTCATCGACACCTGGGCCTACGGGCACTCGCTCATCCCGCAGCAGTTCGCCGACCGCCGGGTGGGCTGGACCGACGTGTGGGTGCGCGCCACCCCGAACGGGAACCCCTACGCGCACCCGGTCAACGGCCTGCACCACGTGGTCGACCTGAACACCATGGAGCTGCTCGACATCGAGGACTCGTTCTCGGTCGCTGCGCCCGCGAACGCGATGGGCGAGTACGTGCCCGCCCTGGTCCCCGGCCTCGTGCAGCGGGAGGACGTGAAGGCCTTCGAGGTCACCCAGCCCGAGGGCGTCTCGTTCACCCTGGACGGCAACGAGCTCCGCTGGCTCGGCTGGTCGATGCGGATCGGCTTCACCCACCGCGAGGGCCTGGTGCTGCACCGGGTCGGCATCGACGGGCGCTCGGTCGCGCACCGGATGAGCTTCGCCGAGATGGTCGTGCCCTACCGCGATCCCAGCGAGGACCACCACCGCCGCACCGCCTTCGACATCGGCGAGTGGGGCCTGGGCTTCATGACGACGTCGCTCGAGCTGGGCTGCGACTGCCTGGGCGAGATCACCTACGTCGATGCCGTGCTGCACGACAGCCACGCCGAGCCCTACGTCATCAGGAACGCCATCTGCATCCACGAGGAGGACGACGGCGTCCTCTGGAAGCACGTCGACGAGCACGCCGGTGCCGAGGTGCGGCGCTCCCGGCGGCTGGTGGTCAGCTTCCACGCGACGGTCGCGAACTACGAGTACCTCGTCTACTGGCGCTTCTACCAGGACGGCCAGATCGAGTGCGAGGTCCGGGCGACCGGGATCATGGTGACCTCGGCGTTCGAGGCGGAGCCCCCGGAGCACGGCACCGTCGTCGACGACCACACCTACGCCCCGATCCACCAGCACTTCATCGTCGCGCGGCTGGACATGGAGGTGGACACCCCGGACAACACGGTCGTGCAGGTGCACACCGAGGTGCCGCCGATCGGCCCGGGCAACCCGTACGGCATGGCGCTGACCTCGCGGTCGACGCCCATCACCACCGAGGGCGGGCTGGACCTGGACTGGGCCTCCCAGCGCGGCTTCACGGTCACCTCGGCGTCCCGGCGCAACGCCTGGGGGGCACCGACCAGCTACAAGCTGGTGCCGACCGCGGCGATCCCGGCGCTGGCCGGGCCGGAGTCACCGCTGATCCAGCGGGCCGGGGTGGTGGCGCACCCGGTGTGGGTCACCCCGTTCGACGCCGCGGAACGCTGGCCCTCCGGCGAGTTCTGCAACCAGAGCTCCCGGGACGCCGGCCTCCCCGAGTGGACGAAGGCAGGCCGCTCCACCGAGGCGACCGACGTCGTCCTGTGGCACGTGTTCGGCCTGCACCACGTGCCTCGGGTCGAGGACTGGCCGGTCATGCCGGTGGACATCGTGCGGTTCGAGCTCAAGCCGACCGGTTTCTTCGACCGCAACCCGACCCTGGACGTGCCGCCGTCGACGGGCGCGCACTGCCACTAGCTCAGCTGGGGTAGCGGACCGCCCGGCCCGGGCCGCAGGTGAGCGGACTCAGGCCCGCCACCGCCGGCAGCCCGACGTGCGCGAGCAGTCCAGCCGCGGTGTCGTCGAGGTCGGCGTCGGTGACGACGGCGACCTCCGCGGCACCGCTGCGGGCCAGCCACTCCCCGGGAGCGAGCGCACCCTGCAGGGCGTCGGACGCGGCCAGCAGGGTGCCGGCGCCCAGCGGCACGGCGTGCGGGAGGAGGCCGACCAGGACGAGCCCGGTGACGACTGGTCCGGCGACCGGACGGCGCAGGGTCAGGTGGTCGAGCAGGGCGGCCCGTCCGGTCGGAGCGATCGGCGCCGACCTCCAGACGGCGCGCCGTCACCCGACCCGGGCGGGTGAGGCCCGGTTCAGCCGGCGGGCTGCTCCTCGACGGCGGCGACCGGGGTGAACGCGCCGGTGGAGGGCCCGGGCCACAGCGCCTCGAGCACCTCCACGGTCTCGTCGCGGCTGTTCGCCGCAGCACCCACGGTGCGGTGCCGGCCGACGACGGGGCCCTGGGTCTCCACGACGTCGGCGACGACGACGGTCACGTTGTCCGAGGCCGGCGCCGCGAGGGCCGCCCCGAGCAGGGTGGCCGCGGCCTGGTCGGGGTTCTCGGCCAGCGCGAGGTGCTCGGCGATCGCCTCGGGGGGCAGCGCGCCGGAGAGCCCGTCGGAGCAGACCAGCAGCCGATCGCCGGGCAGCACGTCGACGAAGGAGACCTCGAGGCCGTCGACGTCGTCGGTGCCGCCGTGCAGGGCGGCGTAGACCGCGGATCGCTGCGGGTGCACCAGCGCCTCGGCCGGGGTGATCGAGCCGGCGTCGACGAGCGCCTGCACCAGGGTGTGGTCGCGGGTCAGCTGCACCAGTTCGGGGGCCCGCCACCGGTAGGCCCGGGAGTCACCGATGTGGGCGAGCACCGCGCGGGCCCCCACGACGCCGATCGCCGACATCGTGGTGGCCATGCCCTCCAGCCGGGGGCGGTGGCCGACCGCGGTCCGGATGCGTTCGTTGGCTGCCGACACCACGCGCGCCAGGCCACCGTCGACCTCGTCGGGCAGCAGCACCCGTCCCAGTGGGGCCAGCCACGACACGACCAGGGACGATGCGACGGCCCCGCCCACGTTGCCGCCGACCCCGTCGGCGACGGCGATCAGGGCGGGGGCGGCGAGCCCGGAGTCCTGGTTGTCCGGCCGGGGACCGGTGTGCGAGCGGGCAGCAGCCAGCAACGACAGCGCCACGCCCACCTGCTCCCCGACTCGGATGATCGTGGCCAGTAGACCAGCCTGATCTGTGTCCGGCCTGCTCGAAGTCGCTGGTCGTGACCCGTGCGGGTGGCCCACGATGACCGGGTGGAGAACGGACTCGACGGGGCCGGAAACCGGAGAGTGGCGCTGGTCACGGGGGCGTCCCGCCGGGCGGGCATCGGGCAGGCCGTCGTCGAGCGGCTGGTCGCCGACGGGTTCGGCGTCCTCGTGCACGGCTGGGAGCCGCACGACGCCGAGCAGTCGTGGGGCGAGGACCCCGGCTCGGCCCGCGCCCTGGTCGAACAGCTCGGTGACCGGACGGCGCTGGTGCAGGCCGATCTGGCCGACCCCGCGGCTCCGGCCGCCCTGGTGCAGGCGGCGGTGGAGCGGTTCGGCCGGCTCGACGTGCTGGTGGTCAACCACGCACGCAGCAGCGAGCAGTCGCTGGAGGAGCTGACCGCCGAGGAGGTGGACCTCTCGCACGCGGTGAACACCCGAGCCTCGTTGCTGCTGTGCCAGGCGTTCAGCCGGGCGTTCACCGCCACCGACGGGGGCCGGGTCGTGCTGTTCACCTCCGGCCAGCACCACGGCGGCATGCCCGGCGAGCTGCCCTACATCGCGACCAAGGGAGCACTGCACCAGCTCACCGGCAGCCTGGCGGTGCACCTCATGCCGCGCGGGATCACCGTCAACTGCATCGACCCCGGCCCGACCGACACCGGCTACGCCTCACCCGAGGCGGTCGAGGCCGTCGCGGCGCGCAACCCCGGCGGCCGGTGGGGCACCCCCGCGGACACCGCCAGGCTGGTCTCCTGGCTGGCCTCGCCGGAGTCCGCCTGGGTCACCGGTCAGGTGATCGCCTCCGACGGCGGCTGGGCCGTCCGCTGACGCGCCTCTGCCCGTCGGTCATCGCAGGTGATCGCGCCGACACGCGTCCGTGCGCGTCGGGTCGCCCGCTGCCGACGATCGACCAGGGATCAGGTGGCGCGGTCGACCGGGGTGACCGTGCCGGCCTCCCAGTCCGGGCGGAGGACGGCGTAGCCCACGGCGTCCAGCCGCCGGCCGTCCCGGGTGGGCCAGGCCTGGCGGTGCCGGGCCTCCTGCACCCAGCCGCAGCGTGCGAGCACCGCGCGCATCGCCACGTTGTCCTCGCGGGTCATCGCCTCGACCCGGTGGCAGGCGCGGGAGGTGAAGACGTGGCCGCTCAGCCAGCGCACCGCGGCAGCACCCAGGCCCCGGCCGCGGTCGGCGCTGCGCACCCGGAGGTCGAACTCGGCGGTGTCGTCGTCCAGGTCGAGCAGCCGGACCAGCCCGACCACCCGCTCGCCGTCCAGCAGGGCGTGGGTCTCGTGGTCCGGACCGGTCAGCCAGCCCGCGGCGACCCGGGTGTGCACGTCGGCGGGGGTGGGGGGCGGCCCATCGCGACAGCCTGTCAGATGTGCCCACCAACGACCTGGACTGCACAACGACCGCCTCGGTGAACTGTCATCCCTCCGTGACCGGAAGGGCCCCCGACCTGTCGTAGGTTGGCCGAGGCCATCCGAGACCGGGGATCGCCACAATCCACCGGGGGTGGCGGCAGGGCATGGGCGTGCGTTTCGAGGGTGCGTACGACGTGGACTGCGTCGAGACAGGTGGGCGGTGGGCGGCCACGGTCCGGGGAGCCGGTCTACCGGCCAGCGCGGGGCACACCACGCCGGCCGCCCTGGTGTTCGCCGCCCTCGACCTGCTGGCCGCGCACACCGGGATGCGACCGGGCCAGCTGCGACTGCTCCCGGCCGGTGGTCGACCGATCGAGCCGCACTTCCCGCCCGGGCGCAGCGAGCACCGCACCACCACCGAGCGCGGGTCGGACTGGTCCGACACCTGGACGGCGAGCCCGGACGCCGACGTCCCCGGCGCGGTCTGCATCACCGCCCGCCGCCGGCCGGCGCCTCGGCGCACCACCCCCTGAACCCCGAGGGGCGGGGGTCCGGCCGGTCACGGGGCCGGCCGGACCCCCGCCCACGGCCCGCCCGGCGCCCCCGGTCCCGGCAATCGCGACCCCTGGGGTCAGGGGGCGGGGCTGAGGGCCCAGAGGACCTCGGCGGGGTCGGTGTCCGAGCCGTTGGCCCAGGTGTGCGGGGTGCGGCCGGGGAAGGTCAGCGCGTCGCCGGCCTCGAGCAGGTGCGTCTCCTCGGCCAACCGCACCGACAGCGACCCGGCCAGCACGTAGACGAACTCGACCGCCGAACGCAGCGTGTAGAGGTCGGCGCCGCCGGTGCCGCCGGGTTCGAGGCGGGAGTGGATGACCTGCAGCTCGCGCTGGGTGCCCGGGGTCAGCAGGGTCTCCCGCACGTGCTGCCCGCCGAACGCGATCGGCGGGCCGGTGCCGGCCCGCACCAGCTGGGTGGACGGCGGGTCGAACAGCTCGCCCATCCCGATGCCGAGCACCCCGGCGACGGAGACCAGCGAGGCCACCGACGGGCTGACCTCGTCCCGCTCGAGCCGGCTGATGAACCCCTTCGTGAGCTCGCAGGCGGCGGCGACCTGGTCCAGCGTCATCCCGCGGGCCTGCCGGGCCACCCGCAGCCGGGCCCCGATCCGGGCCTCGGGCGGGGTCACGGGGCCACCTGTGCGGCGACGGCGCGCACCGGGGCGCCGTCGGCACCGGTCAGCCGGATCGGCAGCAGGGACACCCACGGGTCGGGGAAGTCCACCCCGGCCAGGTTGGTCAGGTTCTCCCCGATCACCCCGCCGACGGCGGCGACCAGGTGGTGCACCGGGTACCCCTCGCCGGGGTCGTCGTCGGTGGGGGTGACGTCGAGGTTCGGGGCGTCCAGGGCGATCAGCCGCACGCCGGCGGCGAGCAGCCGGCGGCAGGCGTCGGCGTCCAGGAACGGGTGGTCGAAGTAGGCCGGGGTGCCGCGGTGCGCCGACCAGCCGGTGTGCAGCAGCACCAGCACGCCGGGGCCGAACCGGTCGTACGGGGCGAGGTCGTCCCAGCCCAGCCGGCTGCGCGGGGATCGTCCGCGGACGTCGACGACGACACCGGGCCCGGTCAGCAGCGACAGGTCGAGCTCGTCGACCCGCAGTCCGCCGTCGGCGAAGTGGAAGGGCGCGTCGACGTGCGTGCCGGTCTGCGACCCCATCGACACGGCCTGCACGTTGTAGCCGTCGGCAGCCACCGTGGCGTGCGGCCGGGAGGCGAACACCGGGTCGCCGGGGAAGACCTGGGTGCCGGCGTCCACCGGCACCGACAGGTCGACGACCTTCATGACGTGCACGTGTCCTCCCGGGACGTCGTGTTTCGCATCGGTGAACATTCGTTGCCTCACGGACAACCGGCCGTTACGGTACCGCTCGGTGGCCTCCGTCACCCCCGAGCGAGGAGACCCTCGATGGCCAGCACCGCAGAACCGACCCGCCGCCCCCGCGCGCTGGAGGTCGAACAGCACGGCATCGACACCATCCCCGACGCCGAGCGCACGTCCCGCCCGCGCGACCTGCTGCGCATCCAGTTCGGCGGCGCCAACACCTTCGCGACCATCATCCTGGGCACCTTCCCGATCCTGCTCGGGTTGTCCCTGGTCGAGGCGGTGGCGGCCACGGTGCTCGGCGTCGTCCTCGGTGGGCTGGTGCTCTCCCCGATGGGGCTCTTCGGACCCAGGACCGGCACGAACAACGCGGTCTCGTCCTCGGCGCACTTCGGTGTCCGCGGCCGGATCCTGGGCTCGTTCCTGTCGCTGCTGACCGCGATCGCGTTCTACTCGATCTCGGTGTGGGTGTCCGGCGACGCCCTGGTGGCCGCGGGCAACCGGCTGTTCGGGCTGCCGGACGGCGACCTCACCCGGGCGCTGGTCTACGCCGTCCTCGGGGCGCTGGTGATCGTCGTGGTGGTCTACGGCTACCAGTTCATGCTGCTGGTCAACAAGATCGTCGTCGTGGGCAACACCGTGCTGATCCTGCTCGGCCTGGTCGCCTACGCCAGCGTCTTCGACCCCTCCTACGACCCCGGCCCGGACGCGTACGCGCTGGGCTCGTTCGCCCCGACCTTCGTGCTCAGCGTGCTGATCGTGATGGGCAACCCGGTCTCCTTCGGGGCCTTCCTGGGCGACTGGTCGCGCTACATCCCGGCCGACACGTCCCGCCGTTCGCTGCTGTCGGCGACGCTGCTGGCGCAGCTGGCGACGCTGGTCCCGTTCCTGTTCGGGGTGGGGACGGCGACGCTCGTGGCCGGCGAGATCGACTACGTGTTCGCGCTGGTCCAGGCCTCGCCGCTCTGGTACGCGCTGCTGCTGATGGTGGTCGCGGTGCTCGGCGGGCTCTCCACCGGCGTCACCTCGCTCTACGGCACCGGGCTGGACTTCTCCTCGGTGCTGCCACGGCTGGGCCGGGTCCGGGCGTCGCTGGTGATCGGTGCGCTGAGCTTCGTGTTCATCGTGGTCGGCCGGCTGGCCTTCGACCTGGTGGGCAGCGTGAACGCGTTCATCGGCGCCATCGTCATCTGCACGACGCCGTGGATGGTGATCATGACGCTGGGCTACATCACCCGCCGCGGGTTCTACGACCCGGCCGCGGTGCAGGTGTTCAACCAGGGCCGCGAGGGCGGCGTCTACTGGTTCTCCCGCGGGGTGAACTGGCGCGGGATCGTCGCCTGGATCCCCTCGGCCGTGCTCGGCCTGCTGTTCGCCAACTACCCCCCGCTGATCGTCGGGCCCTTCACCAACGCGTTCGGCGGCGTGGACGTGAGCCTGCCGGTGGCGCTGCTGCTGGCCGCGGTGCTCTACCTGGGCTCGCTGTTCCTGTTCCCCGAACCCCGCTACGTGTTCGGGCCGCAGGGCCCGCGCTGGGTGCCCAGCGCGCCCGGTGAGGCCCCGGCGATCACCGAGCCGGTCCGCCGGGCCGGTGCGGACGTGCCCGCGTGACCCCCGTCGAGGCCCTCGACGCCCTGGTCGCGGCGTTCGCGTCCTCGGACGAGGAGGCCTACTTCGACCGCCTGCACCCCGACGCCACCTTCGTGCTCCCCGGCAGCCCGCGGTTCGGCTCCCGGGAGGAGTACCGCGCGGCCTGGCGCAGCTGGGTCGCCGCGGACGGGTTCCGGGTGCTGGCCTGCACCTCGACCGACCAGCAGCTGCAGTGGGTCGGGGAGACTGCCCTCCTGACCCACCACGTGAGGACGACGGTGGCCACCCACCAGGGCGAGGCCACCACGCAGGAGCGGGAGACCGTCGTCCTCACCCGGGACGGCGACCGCTGGCTCGTCGTGCACGAACACCTGTCCCCTGCGGAGGAGAACGCGTGAGCACCCCGATCGGCCCCGTCGACGCGACCAAGGTCCCCCGCTACGGCGGCCCGGCGACCTTCGCCCGGCTGCCGCGACTGGACGAGGTGTCCCGCGCCGACGTCGCCGTCCTCGGCATCCCGTTCGACTCCGGGGTCAGCTACCGGCCCGGCGCCCGGTTCGGCCCGGGACACGTCCGGGCGGGGTCCAAGCTGCTGCGGCCCTACAACCCGGCGCTGGACGCGATGCCCTTCGGCACCCAGCAGGTGGCCGACGCCGGCGACCTGGGGGTCAACCCGTTCGACATCGAGGAGGCGATCCAGAGCATCGACGCCGGTGTCAGCGCACTGCGGGCCGACGGCGCCCAGGTGCTCACCCTCGGCGGGGACCACACCGTCGCACTGCCGATCCTGCGCTCGGTGGCCCGCGACCACGGGCCGGTCGCCGTCCTGCACTTCGACGCACACCTGGACACCTGGGACACCTACTTCGGCGCGCCGTACACCCACGGCACCCCGTTCCGCCGGGCCAGCGAGGAGGGCCTGATCGACCTGGAGCGGTCGATGCACGTGGGCATCCGCGGCCCGCTGTACTCCAAGCAGGACCTCGAGGACGACGCCGTGCTGGGCTTCCAGGTCGTCCGCAGCGACGACTACGAGGTGGACGGCGTCGCCAGCGTGGTCGAGCGGATGCGCCGCCGGCTGGGCGACGGGCCGGTCTACGTGTCGGTGGACATCGACGTGCTCGACCCGGCGCACGCCCCGGGCACCGGCACCCCGGAGGCCGGCGGGCTGACCAGCCGGGAGCTGCTGAACACCCTGCGCGGTCTGGTCGGCCTGGACGTGGTGGGCGCCGACGTCGTCGAGGTGTCCCCTGCCTACGACCACGCCGAGCTGACCGCGATCGCCGCCTCGCACGTGGCCTACGAGCTGCTGAGCGTGCTGGCCCTCAACCGCTGACGCCGGGATCGATCCAGTCCAGCGAGCCGCCGTGCGGCCCGGTCCAGGCGACCGGCCGGCCGTCGACGGCGAGCAGGAAGCGCTCGTCGGACGCCGGGTGCGGCGGCACCGCGATCCCGGCGACCACCTCCGGGCCCTCCTGGGACACCCACCGCACCGGCAGCGACCGGACCAGCTCGACGAAGGCGGACCGGCCGGCGCGCGGCAGGTAGGTGAGCACCGCGGTGTGGAACACCACCGGGGTGACCCCGGAGGGCAGGGCGGCCACCACGCCGGGCAGCACCTCGAGCAGGTCGCCGGTCACCGTCCGGGCCGGTTCCCGGGCAGCGATCGCCGCGGCGGCGGTCAGCCGGGCGACCCGCTCGTCGTGCTGCGGGCCGGGCCAGACCAGGGCGCGCAGCCAGTCGGCGTCGGCGACCGGGTCCAGCGGGTGCAGGTCGATCCCGACCCGGACGGCGACCTCGGGCAGCGCGGTCGGCAGCGGCGGTTCGCCGGTCACCGCGCACGGCAGCACGAGGTCCGACGTCCCGAGCCGGCCGCCGGGCCGGTAGTCGTAGGCGTACCGGTCGGGGTAGAGGCACAGCCCGGCCGAAGCCCCCACCTCGATCAGCGCCAGCGGACCGCTGAGGTCGGTCAGCGCCGGGAGCAGCGCGGCGCACCGGGCCGGCTCGTTGGTCTGGGTGGCGCGGGCGAGCACCTCGGTGCGCACCCGGTCGGCGTCCTCGAGCACCCAGGCCCGCAGCTCGGCGCCGTCCCGGGGTGGCCGGCCGTGCCGCAGCCGGAGCACGCCGAGCAGCAGGTTGGGCTGCCACTTCAACCGGGGCAGGTCGGCGAGGAAGCCGAGCACGGCCTCGTCCTCGGCCACCTCGGCGGCCAGCGCCGCGTAGTGCGGGGACCGGACCGGCGCCTCGTGCTCGGCGAACACCCGCCACCGACGAGCGACCTCCGCGGCGCTCACCTACGCCCCGAGGCCGCCGACGAGGGCACCGATGCCGTAGGTCACGGCCATCGCGATCGCGCCACCGACGACCAACCGGACGACGGCGGTGCGCGTGGCCGAGCCGCCGAGCCGGGCGCTCACCGCACCGGTCAGCGCCAGGGCCAGGAGCACCACCAGGAAGGTCACCGGCACCCGCACGGCGGTGGGCGAGACGAGGATCGCGGCCAGCGGGAGCAGCGAGCCGACGGTGAAGGCCAGCGCGGAGGCGCCCGCGGCGTGCCAGGGGTTGGTCAGCGCGTCGGGGTCGATGCCCAGCTCGGCCTCGACGTGGGCGGCGAACGCGTCGTGCTCGGTGAGCTCCTCGGCGACGGTGCGTGCGGTGGCCGCGGACAGGCCCTTGGACTGGTAGATCGCGGCCAGCTCGGCGAGCTCCTGCTCGGGCATCTCGACCAGCTCCACGCGCTCCTTCTCCAGCAGCGCCCGCTCGCTGTCGCGCTGGCTGCTCACCGACACGTACTCCCCCAGGGCCATGGACACCGCACCGGCGACCAGCCCGGCCACGCCCGCGGTGAGCACCGGGGCCTGGGCCGTCGTCGCCCCGGCCACGCCGACCACCAGTCCGGCGGTGGACACGATGCCGTCGTTGGCGCCGAGCACCCCGGCCCGCAGCCAGTTCAGCCGCGCGGACAGTGCGCCGGCGTGCGGTTCACCGGTGTGCGTGCCGATGGGTGCGGCAGGCTCGTCGAGGGTCACGGCGCGACGGTAGGTCGACGATCAGCCGGCTGCCAGCAAGGGCAGGCTCCGCTGCGCGACCTCAGTCACCCCCGCCGTCCGGGCCGGCCGACACGGTGTCCGACCAGGTGGCCTCGGCGCCGGAGTGCCCGATCCGCACCACCTGCTGGGTCACCCCGACCACGGCGACGACGGCGAGGACGGCGGCCGCGACGCTGAGTGCACGGCGCACCCCGGCGGGACGTCGTCCGAGCAGGTGGACCACCACGGACATCACGAACAGCCCGACCATCCAGGGCAGCAGCCCGTCGGCGAGCTGGGAGTGCTTCTCGATCAGGGCGCTCTCCCCGACCATCCGCTCCAGGTGCTCCCCGCTCGCGGTGGACAGCGGGGTGAGCACCAGCCCGACCAGCGCGACGAGCGGGGTGAGGACGCCCAGCCGGCGGCGGGCGGCGGGCCAGGAGGCGTGCAGCAGCACGAGCAGGGCGCCGAGGGGGACGAGCACGACCGTGGCGTGGACGATCAGCGGGTGGGCGGGCAGACCGAACAGGGTCTCGGGCACGGCGGCTCCTGCGGGTGTGGCACGACGGTGCGGACCCCGTCAGTGGGCCATGCGTGCATGTGCAGGACCTGTGGTCTCAGAGCGCCGGAGCTGTGCCGCCGTCGGGCCGTCGGGTGCCCCACGCATAGGTCTGCTTCCGCAGGCCCAGGTAGAGGAAGGTCTCGGTGGACTCGACGCCCTCGACGCCGCGGATCCGGCTCACGGTGTCCAGCAGCTGGGTGTCGTCGGCGCAGACCACCTCGACGAGGAGGTCCAGCGACCCGGCGGAGATGACCACGTAGTCGACCTCGTCGAACTCGGCGAGCGCGTCGGCGACGGCGCGGCTGTCCCCCCGCACCCGGATCCCGACCATGGCCTGGCGGGGGAAGCCGACCTGCCGCGGGTCGGTGACCGCGACGATCTGCATCACCCCGGCGTCGAGCAACCGCTGCACCCGCTGCCGGACGGCGGCCTCGCTGAGCCCGACGGCCTCGGCGATCCGGGCGTAGGGACGACGACCGTCCTGCTGCAGCTGCTCGATGATCGCCCGGGACGTGTCGTCCAGTACGAGCGCCGGGCGTTCCCGAGACGTCATGCGGTGCTACCCCACGGATTCCGTCGTCAGCCGGGTGGTCGACCGCCGAGAACACTAGCTGGCGGCATCCGCACACGTCAGAGCGCGAGGGAGGATCTGCTGACCGCGATCGCGACCACGAGCGGCAGGTGACGGTCCGGCGCCTCCACGTCACCGATGAGCTCGGCGATCCTGGCCAGGCGCGCGTAGAGGGTCTGTCGACGCACGCCCAGCGAGTCTGCGGCGCGCCCTTTCGAGGACCCGTGTGCCAGGTAGGCCTGGAGGGTCTCGACCAGACGGGTGCCGCGTTCTGCGTCGTGGGCGAGCAGCGCACCGATCTCCTGCCGGACCAGCTCCCCGGCGAGCGGGTCGTCCACGACCTCGGCGAGCAGCAGCCGCGCCGTCACGGTGGCGGCCAGCACGAACCGCTCCCCGTCGGGGATGCACCGCACGGCGCGCTCGGCCTGGGTCATCGACCTGCCCACGTCGTACAGGCGACCGACGACCGGCCCGACGGCCACCCGCGCCGACCGGGCGCCCGCTGCGTCCACGGCAGCCAGGACCGCACGCGCGGCGGCACTGGCGGCCGAGCCTGCGACGACGGCGAGGAGCTGGTGCCCCACCTCGGCGACCAGTGCGGTCCCCGGGGGGAAGGCCCCGGCCACAGCCCGGGCGCACACCGCGAGGTCCGCCGCCCCCAGCTCGGTGACCACCAGCCCGAGACAGCGGCTCTCCGCAGCGAAGACCAGTCCCAGGACGCGGGACCTGCCGACCCAGTCCGACACCGTCCCCCGTCCAGCCCGTACGTCCTCGACGAGCTGACGTCGCCGTTCATCGAGGTCTCCCCCCGCGGCCGAGCGCAGCAACGCCAGTCCGAGGACCTCGGCCCCGTGGGTCAGGGCCGCCATCACGTCGGGGTCGTCGGCACGTCCCGGTGGCAGCACCACCACCTGCCCCCAGTGCCGTTCCAGCAGCACGATGTCGCGTCGTGCGACGGGTCGAGACCGGCGCCCGACCCCCGAACTGCCCGCAGCCGCCACCAGGGCACCGTCGGCCGTCAGCACCTGGACCGGGGCCCCGACCAGACCGGCCAGGACGTCGACGATCCCGGCCGGCCCACTGCCGCTCAACAGCGCGTCCGCGAGCGCCTGCCGCACGTCGCGAGCCCGACCGGTCACCGCCGAGGACCGGGCCAGGAGTGCCGTCTGCACCTCCTCGGTGATGTCGACGAACGGGACGACCGACCGCAGCACGAGCAGGGGCAGACCGTGCGCGCGGCAGGCCGCGACCAGGGACTGCGGGGCCTCGGGGAACGTCCAGCCCAGCTCCAGGGCCAACGCCGCCACACCGCGCTCGGCCAGCGCGGCGACGTAGGCGGCCTCCCCCACCGCACCCCGACCGCTGATCCCCAGGCCGGTGGTGAGCAGCAACTCGCCACCGCGCAACAGGAAGGCGGCCTCGGCCAGCTCACTGGTGTGCACCCAGCGCACCGGGCGGTCCAGCAGATCGGCACCCACGAGCACCTCGGGCCCGGCGTGCCGGACCGAGTCGAGCTGGAGGACCTCGGCCAACGACATCGCCACCGCACCACCCCACCACACCGGACACCACGTCAGGGCCGTGGGGACGAGATCTGACACCACGTCCATGGACGTGGTGTCCGTGCCCGGGTCAGGATCGGGGCGGTCGCGGGCGACGGCGGCCGACCCCCTGCCGTTCGGAGACACGATGAAGCCAGCCCCGTTCGACTACCGCCGACCCACGACCGTGGCCGCCGCACTCACCGACCTGAGCTCGGTGGCCGGGGCGCGGGTCCTGGCCGGCGGGCAGAGCCTGGTCCCGTTGCTCTCCCTGCGACTCGCCTCGCCGCCGGTGCTCGTCGACATCAACCGGGTGGCCGGCCTGGACCTGCTGACCACGACCGACAGCCGGGTGCACATCGGCGCCACGGTGCGGCAGGCGACCGTCCTCGCCTCCCCCGTGGCCGCCCGCCACCTGCCCCTCGTCGTGGCCGCACTGACCCGGGTCTCCCACCCCCAGGTGCGAGCCAGGGGGACGGTCGTGGGCAACCTCTGCCACCACGACCCCGCCTCGGAGATGCCGGCCGTGGCGGTCGCCCTGGACGCCGAGTTCACCGTGCTGGGCCCCGACGGCACGGCCTCCACGGTGGCGGCGGCGGACTTCTTCGGGGACCAGTTCGAGGTCGCCGTCCCCGTCGGCGGGCTGGTCACCGAGGTGTCCTTCCCGGTGGCGCCCCCCGGCAGCGGGGCGGGGTTCTTCGAGGTGGCCCGCAAGGCGCGCGACTACGCCCTCCTCAGCGCCGCCGCCCAGCTCACCGTCACCGACGGGCGGATCAGCGCCGCCGCGGTCGCGGTCACCGGCCTCGGCCACCGTCCGCTGCGGATGGACACCGTCGAGGACGCGCTGAGGGGGGCCGCGATCACCGCCGACGCCCTCCGCGCGGCCGCCCGCCTTGCCACCGGTGACGCGGTGCCACACGTCAACCGGCGCTCCACCGCCGCCTACCGCACCCGGGTCCTCCCGGTCGCCGTCCACCGCGCCCTCCGCGCCGCCGCCGCCCAGCTGGAAGAGGACCGATGACCCAGACCACGCCCAGACAGCCTGCCCCGGCCCTGCACGTCGTGCAGGTCACCGTGAACGGTGAGCCCAGGGACGCCGCCGTGCCGGCGCGGACGCTGCTGAGCGACTTCCTCCGCGACACCCTGGGGCTCACGGGCACCCACGTCGGTTGCGGCCACGGCACCTGTGGGGCGTGCACCGTGCTGTTGGACGGCGTGGCCGTGCGCTCCTGCCTGCTGTTCGCCGTGCAGACCGACGGCTGCTCGATCACCACCATCGAGGGCATCTCCCCCGACGGGACGCTGACCCCCGTCCAGCAGGCCTTCCAGGACAACCACGGCATGCAGTGCGGCTTCTGCACCCCCGGGTTCGTGTGCTCGCTGACTGCACTGCTGGCCGAGGACCCCGCACCGACCGACCAGCGACTGACCGAGACCCTCGACGGCCACCTCTGCCGGTGCACCGGCTACCAGAACATCGTCAAGGCGGCCCGCCAGGCCGCCGGCCGGGAGGCCCTCTCGTGAGCACCCCCACCGCGGCGCGACCCAAGTACGTGGGCGGGGCCGTCAAGCGTCGGGAGGACCCGCGTCTGCTGCTGGGCCGGGGCCGCTACGTCGCCGACATCGCCCTGGCCGGCACCGTGCACATGGCCGTCGTGCGCAGCCCGCACGCCCACGCGCGGATCACCGGCATCGACGCCTCCCGGGCGCTCGCGACCCCGGGCGTCCTGACCGTCCTGACCTGGCCGGACATCTCCGCCGAGGTCGGGCCCATCCCCTGCATCGACGCCTACCCCGACTCCCTCCCGGCCCTGCAGACCGCGTTGGCCGACGGGGTCGTCCGCTACGTCGGGCAGCCCGTCGCGGTGCTGGTGGCGACCACGGAGTACGGCGCGGAGGACGCCCTGGCCCTGGTCGACGTGACGTACGAGCTCCTCACCCCGGTCGTGACCATGGACGACGCACTGGCCGGGGAGACGCTGCTCCACCCCGAGCTCGGGACGAACGTGGTCACCACCATCGCCCAGGACGTCGGCGACGTGGACGCCGCGTTCGCCGCTGCGGACCGGGTGTACGAGGAGACCTTCGAGATCCACCGGTACGCGCCCATGCCGATGGAGACCCGTGGCGTGGTGGCCGAGGTGGACCCGATCAGCGAGCGGCTCACCCTGACCACCTCCACCCAGTTCCCGCACCTCGTGCGCGGCTTCCTGTCCGGGTGCCTGGGCATCCCGGAGAGCCGCATCCGCGTGGTCGCCCCCGATGTCGGTGGCGGGTTCGGGGCCAAGTGCGAGTTCTACTGCGAGGAGCTCCTCGCCCCGCTCCTGGCCCTGCGCCTGCGTCGCCCGGTCCGCTGGATCGAGGACCGGCGGGAGCACCTGGTCGCCAGCACGCACGCCCGGGAGCAGCGGCACACCGTCCGGGTCGCCGTCCTCGAGGACGGCACGGTGACCGCGGTCGACGCGCGGTCGTGGACGTCGAGCGGAGCTGCGTACTCCACGCTCACCACGACCCCGGCGTCGATCTCCTCCGCCATGTTGCGCGGGCCCTACCGCATCCCGCACTACCGGGCCCGAGCGCACTGCGTGCTGACGAACAAGACGCCGCTGGCCGTCTACCGGGGCGCCGGGCACCCGCAGGCGGTGCTGGTGATGGAGCGGATGATGGACGTGATCGCCGCGGACCTGGGCCGCGACCGGGTCGCACTCCGCCTGCAGAACTCCCTGACCCCGGCCGAGCTCCCCAGTGACCGGGGCACCGCCATCGTGCTGGCCGGTCCGGTCGTCTACGACACCGGCGACTACGGCTTCTGCCTCACCCGGGCCGCGGAGATGATCGGGCTCGACGAGGACTGGCCGGCCCAGCAGGCCGCGGCCCGCGCCGAGGGTCGCTACCTGGGCATCGGGCTGGCCAACCTCGTGGAGGAGACCTCCATCGGGCCCTACGAGTCCTCGGTGGTCCGGGTGGACGGCTCCGGTGCGGTCACCGTCCTCACCGGCTCCTCACCGCACGGCCAGGGCCACGTCACGACGTTCAGCCAACTGGTGGCCGACGAGCTCGAGATCGACATCGAGCGGATCACCGTCCTCTACGGCGACACCGACGTCGTGACGGACGGAGTGGGCACCTTCGCCTCACGCTCGGCGGCCATCGGCGGCGCCGCAGCACGGAAGGCCGCCGGGGTCGTCAAGGACAAGGCGATGGCCGTGGCCGCGCACGTGCTGGAGATCGACGTGGCGGATCTGGAGTGGCGCGACGGTGCGGCCCACGTGCGCGGCCTGCCCGCCCGCTCGCTGTCCCTGGGAGAGCTGGCCCAGGCCTCCACCGCCTGGAACGCGCCGCTGCCCGGTGGGATGTCGTTCAACCTGGAGGGCACCTACCAGCACCAGGCAGCCGGCATCGCGTTCTCCAACGCCACCCACGCGGCCAAGCTGGCCGTGGACGTGCAGACCGGGGAGGTCGAGATCCTCGACTACGTGGTCGTGCACGACTGCGGCACGGTCATCAACCCCACGATCGTCGAGGGCCAGGTGCACGGCGGGGTCGCCCAGGGCATCGGGGGCACCTTCATGGAGGACCTCCCCTACGACGCCGACGGCCGGCCACTGGCCCGCACGCTGCAGGACTACACGACGCCGACGGCCAGCGACATGCCCTGGATCCGCACCGACCACATGGAGTCCCCCACCCCGCTGAACCCCTACGGCATGAAGGGCGCCGGAGAGGGCGGTGCCACCGGAGCGCCGGGCGCGCTGGTCAACGCCCTGCAGGACGCCCTGTCGGTCTTCGGGGTGCACCTGACCGTCGACGGGCCGTGGACGCCGGACCGCGTGCTCGACCTCGTCCCGGAGGACCTCCCGTGGGCGTGACCGTCGTGCACGGGGCGACCGTGGTGACCATGGACCCGGCCCGCCGGGTCATCCCCGACGGCGCCGTCGCCTTCTCCGACGTCGTCCTGGAGGTCGGGTCCGCGAGAGACGTGCTCGCCGCCCACCCCGACGCGCAGGTCGTCGACTGCCGCGGGTCGATCGTCGTCCCGGGGTTCGTCAACACCCACAGCCACCTGTTCCAGACCCTGCTCAAGGGGCTGGGGGACGACCGGGTGCTGTCGGACTGGTTCACCTCGATGACCGGCCCGTCGGCTGTCGAGCTGACCGTCGAGGACGTCTACGCCGGGGCCCTGCACGGCTGCGCCGAGGCGCTGACGACGGGCACCACGACGCTGCTGGACTTCATGTACGTCCACCCCCGCCCCGGTCTCGGGGCGGCGGTCGTGCAGGCCATGGACGACAGCGGCATCCGCGGGGTGATGGCGCGTGGCTACATGACCGCCGGCGCCGACGTGGGGGTGCCCGACCCGCTGATCCAGTCCCTGGACACCGCGCTCGCCGACGCCGCCCAGCTCATCGAGGAGCACAACCGGCCCGGCTCACGGGTCACGGTCGGGCTCGCGCCGTGCATGAGCTGGTCGGTGGACCTGCCCACGTTGACCGAGACCCGGGCACTGGCCGATGCGACGGGCGCGCTGGTCACGATGCACCTGTCGGAGTCCCCGTTCGACGTCGAGGAGTCCATCCGCCGGTTCGGTTCCCGGGACGTGCCGCTGGCGGCCGAGACGGGTCTGCTGGGTCCGGACCTGCTCGCCGCGCACTGCGTCCAGGTCGACCCGACCGACATCGGGCTGCTGGCCGACTCCGACACCCGGGTCTCGCACAACCCCTGCTCCAACCTGTACCTGGGCAGCGGGTTCGCCCCCGTCCCGGCGATGCAGCGAGCGGGCATCACCGTCGGGCTGGCCTCCGACGGCCCGGCGTCGTCGTCGAACCACTCCATGCTCCAGGCGATGAAGTTCGCCGCTCTGCTGCACAAGGGCGTGCACCGGGACCCGGAGGTCATGACCGCGGAGAAGGCGCTGGAGATGGCCACCATCGACGGGGCCCGCGCGGTGGGGATGGCTGACTCGATCGGCTCCCTCGAGGTGGGCAAGCGGGCCGACCTGGTGGTCCTGGACGCGACCAACCTCTGCGTGACCCCCCTGCACGCTGCGGTGTCCGCGCTCGTCTACAGCCACCGGGGGGACGAGGTGTCCCGGGTCTACGTCGACGGCCGGCTCGTCGTCGAGGGCGGGACCCTGACCACGGTCCCCGAGGCCGACGTCCGGACCCGTTCCGCAGCAGCTGCCCGCGGACTGGCCGACCGGGCAGGTACGTCCCGGTTCGCCACCCGGCCGTGGCGGTCGATGGTCTGAGCACCCGGCCGGGGTGGCGGCCCACCTGTCGTGACACCGGCTGGTGGTCGTCGAGGCTGGGGTCACCATCCCCACCTGCAGCACCCCGCGCAGGCAGGCGTGCCGGAGCGCGCGGTCACCCGCCCGAGTCCGCTGGTCCCGGGGGCAGGCCGGGGCGAGGGTGGCGCGGGCCTGGCACGGGCCGGGAGTCCCCGGCGCACCAGTCGAGGACGGCGGCCAGGGCGGCGTCCTCGCCGGCCAACGGGACGGCGTCCTCCAGGTCGAGGACGACGGCACCGGCCCCGGACGCGGCGGCCTGGTCGACGCGGTGGGGGCGGTCGCCGGGCACGTAGAGCCAGGAGCGCGCGCTCACCCGACGACCGTCGCGCCCGAGACGAGGGACTTGGCGATGACGGTGCGCAGCACGTCGTTGGTGCCCTCGCCGATGGCCATCAGCGGGGCGTCCCGGTAGAGCCGCTCGACGACGAACTCGGTGGAGTAGCCGTAGCCACCGTGGATGCGCATCGCCTCCAGCGAGAGCGAGAGAGCGGTCTCGGAGGCGAACACCTTGGCCATCCCGCTCTCGGCGTCGACCCGCTGGCCGGCGTCGGCCTTCGAGGCAGCCCAGTAGGTGAGCAGCCGGGCGGCCTGCAGCTGGGTGGCCATCTCGGCGAGCTTGAGCGCGATGGCCTGGAACTCGGCGATCGGGTGCCCGAACGCCTCCCGCTCACCGGCGTACCTCAGCGCGGCGTCGTAGGCGGCCTGGGCGACCCCGACCGAGCGGCCGGCGATGTTGAGCCGGCCGATCTCCAGGCCGGAGAGCGCCTGCTGCATGCCCCGGCCCTCGGTGCCGCCGAGCAGGTCGGTGACCGGCACCCGGACGTCGACCAGGGAGATCTCGCAGGACTCGGTGCCCTTGTAGCCGAGCTTGCCCAGGTCGCGGCTGACCTCGAAGCCCGGTGTCGTGGTGTCCACCAGCAGCAGGCTCATCCCGCGGTGCCGGGGCTGGGCCTTCGGGTCGGTCTTGACCAGCACCGGGAGGACGTTGGCGTGCCGGGCGTTGGTGATCCAGGTCTTGGTGCCGTTGACGACGTAGTGGTCGCCGTCGAGCACCGCCGTCGTCGCGATGCCCTGCAGGTCGGTGCCCGCGCCGGGCTCGGTGAGGCCGACGCCGGTGCGCCACTCACCGCTGGCCAACCTCGGCAAGAAGCGCCCTTTTTGCTCGTCCGTGCCGTGCTTGGCGATCATCCAGGCCGACAGGCCGTGGCTGCCGAGGATGCCGGCGATGCCCATCCAGCCGCGGCTGATCTCCTCGTAGACCAGGGTGAAGCTGACCATGTCCAGGGCCAGGCCGCCGTACTCCTCGGGCGTGGTCAGCCCGAACAGGCCCATCGCCTTGAGGTGGTCGACGATCTCGGTGGGGTAGCGGCCGGTGCGTTCCCACTCCGAGGCGACCGGGACGATCTCCCGGTCGACGAAGCGACGCAGCGCCTGCTGGAAGTCCTGCTGCTCCTCGTTGAGCGTGAAGTCCACTGGTCAGCTCTCCTGTCGTCCGACGGCCCCGGCTGCCTCGAGTGCGGCTGTGCGTTCGGCCGGGTAGCCGAGCAGCCCGGCGGTGATGTCGTGCTGGTGTTCGTTGCGGTGCGCGGCGCGGCGGTGCTCGACGGGCTGCTCGCCGAACCGGACCGGTGAGCCGACCTGCCGCACCGTGCCCCAGTGCGGGTGCTCGGTCTCCGCGAGCAGGCCGCGGGCGGTGGCCTGCGGGTCGGCGAGGGCCTGGTTGACGTCGTTGATCGGGGCCGACGGCACGCCGGCGGCGGCGAGCAGCCCCAGCCAGTGGTCCGCCGGGTGCGCGAAGGCCTGGAACGGGACCAGCGAGGGGTGCGGCGACGAAGCCGCTGGAGAAGTCGACCAGGCTCAGCCCGGTCGTGGTGGGCGGGCCGTCGGGGTCGCCGGTGAGGCTCATCCAGCCGGCGATGCCCTGCAGCACATAGTCGTAGCCGGGCTCG
>JAOPVM010000241.1 GCA_025966215.1 Klenkia sp. | reverse complement strand
GTGACGGTGACGGCGGCGCCGGCGGCCAGCGGGGTGCCGGTGGGGTCGACGGCCAGGACCGTCCCGGCGGCCTCCTGGGCGCCGGTGGCCTCCGCGCGGGTGACGGTCAACCCCGCGGCGGTCAGCTCCTCGACCACCTCGTCGGCCGGGCGGCCCAGGTAGTCCGACGCCGACAGCACCAGCTCGGGCGCGGCAGAGGTGGGGGCGGCGGTCGTCGTCGCAGCCGGTGACTCGTCCGCCGTCGCCTCGGTGCCGCCGACACCCAGCAGGACGGCGACCCCGATGCCGGCCAGCAGCAGGGCCCCGGCGAGCAGGGCGAGCACCAGTGGCCGGCGACGCGCGGGCTCGGTCTCCCCGACGACAGGGGCCGAGGCGGTGGTGGGCAGGAGCAGCGTGGGGTCCTCGCGCACCGCGGCCGGCAGGGTGTCGATGGCTGCGACCACCGCGTCGCCGTCGGTCAGCCGGGCCCGGGGGTCCTTGACGGTCATGGCGGCGATCAGCCCGCGGACCGGGGCCGGCACGGTGTCCGGCAGCGGCGGGGGCTCGTCCCGGATCTGGCTGAGGGCCACGGCCACCGAGCTCTCGCCCTGGAACGCCTTGCGGCCCGACAGCAGCTCGTACCCGACCATGCCCAGGGCGTAGACGTCGCTGGCCGGGGTGGCCGGGCGGCCCTCGGCCTGCTCCGGGGAGAGGTAGTGCGCCGTCCCGATGACCTGGCCGGTGTCGGTGAGCGAGACGCTCGAGGCCGACCAGGCGATCCCGAAGTCGGTGACCGACACCGCGCCGTCCCAGCCCACCAGCACGTTGCCGGGCTTGACGTCGCGGTGCACGACGCCCATCTCGTGCGCGGCGGCCAGCCCCGAGGCGATCGCGCGGAGCACCTCGAGGGCCCGGGCCGGCTCCAGGGCACCCTCGCGGCGCACCAGGTCGGCCAGCGACTCGCCCTCGACCAGCTCCATCACCAGGTAGGCCAGGTGCTCCCCGCCGGCGGCGTCGGTCTCGCCGTAGTCGAAGACCGAGGTGACCGCGGGGTGGTGCAGCAGCGCGGTGTGCCGGGCCTCGGCCCGGAAACGACCGAGGAACGCGGGATCACCGGCGTACTCGCTGCGCAGCACCTTCACCGCGACGGCGCGGCCGAGCAGCTGGTCGTGGGCCCGCCACACCTGGCCCATCCCGCCCGAGGCGATCAGCGAGCGCAGCTCGTAGCGCCCACCGAGGGTGCGGGCAGCCGGTTCCACTCCCCCATCCTCACCCGGGACGGCCGTCGAGGCCCACCCGCCCCCCCACTCAGCTGAACAGCGCCCGGCCGAACCAGTCGTCGGGGCCGGTGATCCCGGGCGGGCAGGCGAACACCGCCGACGACGTGTGCTGGACGTACTCGTTCATCTTGTCCAGCCGCAGGTTGCGCTGCACCTGGGTGAACCCGGTCTCCGGGTCGGACTGGTAGCAGAGGAAGAACAGCCCGGCGTCCAGCCGGCCCAGGCCGTCCGAGCCGTCCACGAAGCTGTAGCCGCGGCGCAGGATCGCCGTCCCCGAGTTGGTCGGGTGGGCCAGGAACACGTGCGAGGTCTCCGGGACGGCGAACTCACCGTCGACCTGCGCCGTGAAGTCGACCGGGTCGAACTCGTCGCGCTGGCCCAGCGGGGCGCCGCTGCCCTTGGCCCGGCCGATGGTCTGCTCCTGCTCGAGCAGCGTGGAGGAGTCCCAGGGCTCGATCCGCATCCGGATGCGCCGGCTGACCAGGTAGGAGCCGCCGTCCATCCAGCTGCCGGTGCCCGACACCCAGACGAACCGGTCGAGGGTCTCGGGCTGCTCGGCCTTGAGGTTGTCGGTGCCGTCCTTGAACCCGAACAGGTTGCGCGGGGTGCTCTGCCCCGACGAGGTGGACGACGTCCGCCCGAAGCCGAGCTGGGACCACCGGACGCTGAGCACCCCCGCGCCGAGCCGGGACAGGTTGCGGACGGCGTGCACGGCGACCTGCGGGTCGTTCGCGCAGGCCTGCACGCACAGGTCGCCGCCGCTGCGCGCGGGGTCCAGGGCGTCGCCGGGGAAGGCAGGCAGCTCGGTGAGCGCATCGGGGCGACGGGCAGCGAGACCGAAGCGGTCCGCCCCGTCGGCCGTGGTGAACAGCGTCGGTCCGAAGCCCACGGTGATGGTCAGCCCGGCCGGGGGGAGGTCGATGGCCTCGCCGGTGTCGTCCGGCGGGGCGTACTCGCTGCCCGCGACCGCACCCACCGGGCCGGCGTCCTGGCCCTGGGTCATCCGGCGGGCGGCCGCCGTCCAGGCCTGCAGCACCTCGACCAGGGCGTCCCGGTCCTCGGTGATGACGTCGAAGGCGACGAAGTGCAGCCGGTCCTGGGCCGGGGTGACGATCCCGGCCTGGTGGGTGCCCTCGAAGTCGACGGCGTCGCCGGCGACGGACCCGCCGGGCGCCGGCTCCTCGGCCGTGGCCCGGCCGATCACCCCGCCGGCGGCCCCGGCGGCCAGCACCCCGGCGGTGCCGGCCCCGGCCAGGCCGAAGAAGCGTCGGCGGGACAACCCACCCTGCTCGGCACCCAACTCCAGGACTCCCTACTGGTCGGCGACGACGGCGGCCACCTGGCTCACCGACTCGCTCAGCGCGGTGATGCTGTCGCTCAGCCCGCGGAGCTGGTCCTCGGCGAGCGTGTCGTGCAGGGCCCATCCGTCTCCCACACGGTACTGCTCGAGCTCGGCCTCGGTGGCGGCGAAGCGTTCGTCGATCTCGGCCACCAGGTCGGGGTCGGCCTCCTCCAGGAAGGGCCGCAGCGCCTGGACGGCGGCCTCGGAACCCTCCAGGTTGGCCGCGAAGTCCCACAGGTCGGTGTGCGAGTAGCGGTCCTCCTCGCCGGTGATCTTGCCGGTGGCGATCTCGTCGAGCAGGGCCTTGGCGCCGTTGGCCAGCTGCAGCGGGTCCAGGGTGACCTCGTTGGCCCGGGCGACGATCTCCTGCACGTCGGCCAGCAGGTCATCGGCGTAGGGGCCCATGTCCGAGACGTCGCCGGTCTCCCACAGCGCCTGCTCGATGCGGTGGAACCCGGTGAAGTCCTCGCCCTCGGCCTGGTCGCCCTCGCGGCCGTCGATCAGCGGGTCCAGGTCGCCGAAGCTCTCCGCGACCGGCTCGATCCGCTCCCAGTAGGTGCGCGCGATCGGGAACAGCGCCTGGGCGGTCGGGACGTCCCCGGCCTTGACGGCGTCGGTGAAGGCGGTGGTCTGCTCCAGCAGGGCGCCGGTCTGGCTCTGCACGTAGCGCTGGTAGTCCACCCCGGCCTGCTGGAGGTTCTCGTCCTCGGACAGCGTGACGGCCTCACCGGAGACGGTCAGGTCGTTGCGGATGCCGTCGCCGACCATGCCGGGCTTGCAGACGGTCTCGTAGTCCCCGGCGGGGAGCTCGACGAGCAGGTCACGAGCCACCCCGGGGGCGATGTTCTCCACCTCGGCCATCACCCGGTCGCCCTCGGCGTAGACGTAGAACTCGGTGACCTTGCTGCCGGAGTTGGTCACGGTGAACTGGTGGGTGCCGGCCTCGAGCTCGCTGGCCGCGACGTCGCAGGTGTCGTCGCCGGCGGCGACCGCGATGTCGTCGGAGGCCTCGCCCGACCCGCCCGCCGAGGAGCTGGTGCCGCCGCCGCAGGCCGCGAGCAGGGTGACCGCGGCGAGGGAGGTCGCGGCGAGGGCGTTACGCAGGGGCGTCGACATGCTGGGGCTCCGTGGTGGTGGTGCGGGGTGCCTGACGGGCCGAGCGGCCGGGCAGGAGGAACAGGACGAGCACCGGCACGAGGTAGGCCACGTAGGCGACCATCTCCAGCACCGTGGGCTGCGCCGAGACGTGGAAGACGCCGTCCAGGACCGCGCCGTACCAGCTGCCGGGGTCCAGCCAGCCCGACGCGTCGTAGGCGTGGGTGGTGAGGCCGGGCAGCACGCCGGCCTCCTGGAAGTCGTGCACGCCGTACTTGAAGATCCCGGCGGCGATGAAGACCAGCAGCACGCCGGAGACGGTGAAGAAGCGGGACAGGTCGATCCGGACGGCCCCGGCGTACAGCGCGACGCCGAGGACGACGGCGGTGGCCAGGCCGGCGAGCAGCCCGATCAGCGGGGTCGCGCTCACCGCGCCCTGGGCGGAGGCGAAGAACAGCAGCGTCGTCTCCAGGCCCTCCCGGACGACGGAGGCGAAGGCGATGCCGACGACGGCGCCCAGCCCGAGCCCGACGGCGTCGTCGAGCTTGCCGCGCAGCTCCCCGGAGAGCCTCCGGGCGGTGCGCCGCATCCAGAAGACCATCCAGGTGACCAGCGCGACGGCGATGACCGAGGTGATCGCGTCGAAGAGCTCCTGGCCGGGGCCGCCGAGCACGGTGGTGGACACGTAGGACAGCGCCGCGCCGAACCCGACCGACAGCACGACCGCGGCCGCGACGCCGCCCCAGACCGGCAGCAGGTGCCGCCGGCGGTCGGTCTTGACCAGGTAGGCGACGAGCACGCTGACGATGAGCACCATCTCGAGGCCCTCACGCAGGCCGATCAGGTAGCTGGGGAAGAACACCTGGCCCACGGGACACCTCCTGGCACGACGACGCCCCCGGTCCGATGACTGAGGGCAGGCATACCTTAGGCAGGCTGCGCGCCGAACGTACAGGGGTCTCCGTGGGTTCCCGAGAACACCGGAGGCCCCCGTGCGTCCGCACGGGGGCCTCCGGTGTCACACCTGGGTCAGGTCACTTCACCTCGAAGCGGTCCAGCTCCATGACCTTGGTCCAGGCGGCGGCGAAGTCCTGGGCGAACTTCTCGGCCGTGTCGTCGGAGGAGTAGACCTCGACGATGCCACGCAGGACGGCGTTGGAGTTGAACACCAGGTCGGCAGCGGTGGCCGTGCGCACCACGGTGCCCTCGGCGTCCACGCCCTCGTAGACGCCCTCGTGGTCCTGCGACGTCCGCCACGTGACGCCCAGGTCGAGCACGGTGCGGAAGAAGTCCTGGGACAGGACGCCCACCCGGTCGGTGAACACGCCGTGGTTCGCCCCGCCGGTGTTGGCACCGAGCACCCGGAGCCCACCGATCAGCACCGTCATCTCCCGCGCGTTCAGGGCCAGGTTGAAGGCCTTGTCCACCAGCAGCTGCTCGGGCTGCAGCTTGCTGCCCGGCAGGAGGTAGCTGCGGAAGCCGTCTGCCTTGGGCTCGAGCCACCGGAAGTTCTCCGGGTCGGTCTGCTCCTGGGAGGCGTCGGTGCGCCCGGGGGTGAAGCCCACGGTCACCGGCACCCCGGCGTCGGCCGAGGCCTTCTCCACCGCGGCGGTGCCGGCGAGCACGACGAGGTCGGCGAAGGAGACCCGCTTGCCGGTCTCGGCCTCGAACTCGGCCTTGACCCGCTCGATGGCCGGCAGCACGTCGGCGACGCCGGCGTTGACCGCCCAGCCGATCTGCGGCTCGAGCCGGATGCGCCCGCCGTTGGCGCCACCGCGCTTGTCGGTGTCGCGGTAGGACGCCGCGGCCGACCAGGCGGTGTGCGCCAGCTGGGGGACCGTCGGGCCGGCGGCCAGCAGCCGCTGCTTCAGGTCGGCGATCTCGGCCTCGCCCACGAGCTCGTGGTCGACGGCCGGCACCGGGTCCTGCCAGAGGAGCTCCTCGGCCGGGACGTCCGGGCCCAGGTAGCGGCTCCGGGGGCCCATGTCGCGGTGCAGCAGCTTGAACCAGGCGCGGGCGTAGACGTCGGCGAAGTACTCGGGGTTCTCGTAGAAGTTCCGCGAGATCTCCCGGAAGCCGGGGTCGACGACCAGGGCCATGTCCGCGGTGCTCATCATCGGGGCGTTGCGCTTGCCCTCGATGTGGGCGTCGGGCACGAGCTCCTGCGCCTCGGGGTTGGTCGGCCCCCACTGCTTGGCGCCGGCCGGGCTGACGGTCTTCTCCCAGTCGTAGCTGAAGAGCATCTCGAAGTAGGTGTTGTCCCACTGCGTCGGGGTGGGGGTCCAGGCGCCCTCGAGGCCGCTGGTGATGGTGTCGGCGCCCTTGCCGGTGCCGTACTGGCTGATCCAGCCCAGGCCGTTGCCGTGCACGGGGCACCCGGAGGGCTCGGGGCCGACCAGGTCGGGGTTGCCGGCGCCGTGGGTCTTGCCGAAGGTGTGGCCGCCGGCGACGAGCGCGACGGTCTCCTCGTCGTTCATGCCCATCCGGCTGAAGGTGACCCGGATGTCGTGGGCGGAGCCCATCGGGTCCGGCTTGCCCTGCGGGCCCTCGGGGTTGACGTAGATCAGGCCCATGGTCACCGCGGCGAGGTGGCCGTCCTCCAGGTCGAGCGGGGCGCCGTCGGCGTAGCGCTCGTCGCCGAGCCAGGTGTCCTCGGGGCCCCAGAAGACCTCGGAGGGCTGCCAGGAGTCCTTGCGGCCGAAGGCGAAGCCGAAGGTCGGCAGGCCCATGTCGTCGTGCGCCACGTTGCCGGCGAGCACGAGCAGGTCGGCCCAGGAGATCTTGCGGCCGTACTTCTGCTTGATCGGCAGCAGCAGGCGGCGGGCCTTGTCCAGGTTGGCGTTGTCCGGCCAGCTGTTGAGCGGGGCGAAGCGCTGCCCGCCCTCGCCACCACCACCGCGGCCGTCGGCGCTGCGGTAGGTGCCGGCGGCGTGCCAGGACATCCGGATGAACAACGGGCCGTAGTGACCCCAGTCGGCGGGCCACCAGTCCTGCGAGGTGCGCATGACCTGCACGAGGTCGCGCTTGAGCTCCTCCACGTCGACCTTGGCGAACTCGGTGGCGTAGTCGAAGTCCGCGCCCAGCGGGTCGGCGTCGGGAGTGGAGCGGTCGAGCACCCGGAGGTCGACCTGGTTGGGCCACCAGTCCTGCACGGAGCGGGGGCGCCCGCCGTGGACCGGCTCCGGCGCCTTGATGGCCGGGTTCTCGCTCTCGCTGGTGCTGGCGGTCTCGGTCTTGGCGACCTCGGTCTTGTCGTAGTCGTCGGTGGCGACGTCGGACTTGTCGTACTCGGTCACGGAGTGCCTCTCTCTGCGGGGATCGCGACGGGACGGTCGGCGGTGGGCGGGGCGGCCGGTGCTGCCGCGCAGTCGCGGCACCGCCCCCAGTAGATGACCTCGGCCTCGTCGACGACGAAGCCGCGGTCCGCGGACGGGGTCAGGCAGGGGGCCGCGCCGATCGCACAGTCGACGTCGACGACCACCCCGCAGGAACGGCAGACCAGGTGGTGGTGGTTGTCCCCCACGCGCGCCTCGTAGCGGGCGACCGAGCCCGAGGGCTCGATCCGGCGGACCAGCCCGGACGACGTCAGCGCCCGCAGCACGTCGTAGACGGCCTGGTGGGAGACCTCGGGCAGCTGCTCGCGGACCTGACGCAGCACGGTGTCGGTGGTCGCGTGCGGGTGCGCGCGGACGACGCCGAGCACGGCCAACCGCGGTCGGGTCACGCGCAGGGCTGCCGAACGCAGCTCCTGCTCGAGGTCCGACGGTGTGGGCACCCCCTGAGCATGGAGTCTGTTCTGGAATGAGTCAAGTAAAGCGCCCGGGAACGTCGCCCCACGTTGACAGCCACGTCGACCCTCGTCACGGTGTCGCCCACGGGGCACCGACCGGGGTCCTCCGGTGACGGGGCAGGTCACCGGAGCGCCCGCCGTCCCCGCTCCCGCTGGTCGGGAGCGGGGACTTGCCCTGCCCCACGCCGTGGGCGAGGGTTGCCCCGGGCTCTCCTGACCGTCCGGTCGGTCTCCACCGGGCGTCCCAGCAGCGAGGAGTGACGATGCCGTCCACCGAGGTCTACCTGGTCAGCGGGGCGCGCACGCCCCAGGGCAAGTACGGCGGTGCCCTGTCCGGGGTCCGGCCCGACGACCTGGCCGCCCTCGTCGTCGGGGAGGCGCTGCGCCGCTCCGGGGCGCCGGCGGAGTTCATCGAGGAGGTCGTGCTCGGTGCGGCCAACCAGTCCGGTGAGGACAACCGCGACGTGGCCCGGATGGCGGTGCTGCTGGCCGGGCTGCCCGACACCGTGCCCGGCTACACCACCAACCGGCTGTGCGCCTCGGGACTGACCGCCACCGCCTCGGCCGCGGCCTCCATCCGGGCCGGGGAGATCGACCTGGCCATCGCCGGCGGCGTCGAGTCGATGACCCGCGCCCCCTGGGTCATGGCCAAGCCCGGCACCCCCTGGGCCCGCCCCGGCGAGGTCGTGGACACCTCGCTGGGCTGGCGGTTCACCAACCCCACCTTCGCCGCGCACGACCGCGCCGTCACCCACCCCCAAGACCCCACCACCCGCAAGATCACCCTGACCATGGGCGAGACCGCCGAGGAGATCGCCGCGCTGGACGGGCTCACCCGCGACGAGTGCGACGCCTTCGCCGTCCGCAGCCACGCCCGCGCCCTGGCAGCACAGGACGCCGGCCGGTTCGACGCCGAGATCGTGCCCGTCGACGTCCCCGGCAAGAAGGAGACCACCACCGTCACCCGCGACGAGGGCCCCCGCCCGGGCTCCTCGCTGGAGTCCCTCGGAAAGCTCAAACCGGTCTTCCGGACGGGCGGCATCGTCACCGCCGGCAACAGCTCCCCCCTGTCGGACGGCGCCGCGGCCCTGGTGCTGGCCAGCGGCGAGGCCGTCCAGCGGCACGGGCTCACCCCCCGGGCCCGCATCGTCGTCTCCGCCTCAGCCGGCGTGGCCCCCAACGTGATGGGCCTGGGCCCGGTGCCCTCCACGGAGAAGGCACTGGCCAAGGCCGGCTGGACCATCGCCGACCTCGACGCCGTCGAGCTCAACGAGGCCTTCGCCGCCCAGTCCCTCGGAGTGCTGCGCCGACTGGGCATCGACGAGGAGATCGTCAACGCCGACGGCGGCGCCATCGCCCTGGGCCACCCACTGGGCTGCTCCGGCGCACGACTGCTGGTCACCCTGCTCGGCCGGCTGGAACGCGAAGACGGCCGCCGCGGGCTGGCCACGCTGTGCGTCGGCGTCGGCCAGGGCGTCTCGATGCTCGTCGAGCGGGTCTGA
>JAOPVM010000236.1 GCA_025966215.1 Klenkia sp. | reverse complement strand
GGCCAGTGCGGCCAGTGCCGCCTGGATCGCCGCCACCGCGGAGCCGACGTCGCCGCCACCGGTGGCCGGTGGTGCGCCCGTCGGAGCCGCCGAGGTGCTGGGCGCCGAGGTGGTCGGCGCCGAGGTCTCCCCGGCGTCCGGCTGGGTCGCAGCGCCCTCGGCGTCGGAGGCCACCGTCCCCGCCCCGGCACCGAAGACCTGGTCCAGCGCCTCGGACAGGGTGTCGCCGTAACCGATCCGGTCGCCGTAGTTGACCAGCACCTTCTGCAGCAGCGGGAAGGCGTTCTCCCCCGAGCCCTCGACGTACAGCGGTTCGATGTAGAGCAGCCCGGCGTCACCGATCGGCAGGGTCAGCAGGTTGCCGAACACCGCGTTGGACGTGTCGCTGTCGAACAGCGTCAGGTCCGGTCTGACCTGGTTGTTGGTCAGGAACGAGTTCTGCACCTGCTGGGGCCCACGGAAGGGCGTGTTGCCCGGGAGCCGGAGCACCTGGATCTCGCCGTAGCTGGCCGGGTCCGAGGACGCCGAGACGAACGCCGACAGGTTGTCCCGCTGGAAAGCGTTGAGCGCGCTGGTCAGCTGGAACGTCGCGCCGTCGTCACCCGGACGCTGGGCGAGGATGTAGTACGGCGGCTGGAGCCCGTCGGCCGCACCCTGGTTGGTCGGGTCGGTGGAGACCTGCCAGCGGTCGTTCTGGTTGTAGAAGTCCGTCGGGTCGGTCACGTGGTACCGGGTGAGCACGTCCCGCTGGAGCTTGAACAGGTCCTCCGGGTACCGGACGTGGCTGACCAGCTCGTCGCTCATCGCCTCCCGGGGCTCGATGACCCCGGGGAAGGCTCGCATGTAGGTCTGCAGCAGCGGGTCGGACTCGTCCCAGGCGTACAGCCGCACCGTGCCGTCGTAGGCGTCCACCGTGGCCTTGACCGAGTTGCGGATGTAGTTGAACTGGTCGTCGGGCAGTGCCGTCGTCCCGGTGCCGGTCAGCGAGTCCGCCGCGGCGCTGCCCAGCTCCATCTGCTCGGCGTAGGGGAACGCGTCGGAGGTGGTGTAGCCGTCGAGGATCCACTGCACGCGGCCCCCGACCACCGCCGGGTACGGGTCGCCGTCCACGGTGAGGAAGGGCGCGGCCTTCTCCACGCGGTCCAGCGGATCGCGGACGTAGAGCACCCGCGACTCGTCGTTCACCGCGCCGGAGAGGATGAAGTTCCGCTCCCGGTAGTAGATGGCGAAGGTCAGCTGGCGGAAGAAGCTGCCGATCTCGACGCCGCCCTCACCGTCGTACGTGCGGTTGATCTGGCCCTCGTCCGAGCCGCCCTCGGGCTGGTCGAACTCCCGCGGGGTCTGGGACTCCGGGGCACCGACCACCGAGTAGACGTCGGTGCCGTTGTCGTTGAGCAGCTCGCCGTAGTAGATCCGCGGCTGGTCGACCTGGATGTCACCGGTGGTCGGCAGGTCGCGGGCGCCGGTGAAGTTGGGCTCGCCACCCTCCTGGCCGGCGACGACCTGGTTGGCCGGGGCGGCCACGAAGCCGTTGCCGTGGGTGTAGACGGTGTGCCGGTTGTTCCAGGTGCTCTGGTTGTCGGTCAGCCCGGAGGTGTTGAGCTCGCGGACGGCGACGACGTAGTCCTGGGTGACCCCGTCGATGGTGTAGCGGTCGATGTCCAGCCGGTCCGGGAAGCCGTAGACGTTGCGGATCTGCTGACGCGCGGTGAACGTCTCGCTGAGCACGTTCGGGTCGAGCAGCCGGGCGTTGGGGATCGTCGTCTGGTCATCACGCAGGGCAGCGAGTGCTGCCTCCGGGTCGACGTCGGTGCCCTCGGTGTCGGTGGCGTAGTCGACGTACTCCACGTCGGAGAGCCCGTAGGCCTCCAGCGTCGCCGGGATGGCCCGCTGGATGTAGTCGGACTCCCGCTGGTCGGCCGAGGGCCGGACCACGAACTGCTGGACGATCGCCGGGTAGGCCACGCCGATGACCAACGAGGACAGCAGCAGCAGGACGAGCGCGGCGGCCGGCAGCGCGGAGTTGCGCACGACGATGTTGGCGAAGAACGCGATCGCACAGATGACCGCGACGAAGACCAGGATGGTCTTGGCCGGCAGCAGCGCGTTGACGTCGGTGTAGCTGGCCCCGGTGAACACGTCACCGCGGGTGGAGTAGACGAGGCCGTAGCGGTCCAGCCAGTAGGCCACCGCCTTGAGGGCCACGAACACCCCGAGCAGCACCGAGAGCTGCACGCGGGCGGCCGAGGAGAGCTTCTGGCCGGGCGTCTGCAGCCGCAGCCCACCGAAGACGTAGTGGGTGACCAGCGAGCCGATCAGCGCCAGGATGACGACGGCGAAGCCGAAGCCCAGCGCCAGCCGGTAGAAGGGGTAGTCGAAGACGAAGAAGGACAGGTCGATGCCGAACTCCGGGTCGACCTGCCCGAACGGGGTGGAGTTGCGGAAGCTCAGCCAGGTCTCCCAGCTGCCCTGCGCGGTGAACCCGGCGAACAGGCCCAGCACCACGGCCAGGCCGATGAGCACCTGCTTGCGGCGGGGTTCCACCGACTGGCGGTAGCGCTCGAGGTTCTGCTGCTCCAGGCTCATCGGCCGGAACGTCGGGCGGAACCGGTAGGCCAGGTAGACCGCCAGCGCGACCAGTCCGCCGGTGGCGATGCCGACGACGGCGAACAGGAGCAGGCGGGTCTGGATCTCGGTCCAGAACACCTCGGTGAAGCCGGTCTCGTCGAACCACAGGTAGTCGACGTAGACGTTGGTGAGCGAGCCGATCACGGTGAAGAGCACCAGCAGGACGGCGATGACGCCGATGACCAGCTTGGCGCGCCGGGACAGGGTCGGCACCGGCACGGGGGGCCGCATGGCCACGGGCAGGCTCCTTCAGTTGCTGAGAACACACATCGCTGCTGTGACGTGCTGGGTCGTGCCGTACGGGGTGTTCACGGCCCTGGGATCACAGGTCCTCGACCGGTCACCGACAGCCCCTCGACAGCCGGGCGGCCGAGGGTGACCGACGGTGGGGTCGTCTGCTCAACTGCCGCCGACGTCCCCGGGTTCCCTGGTCGTGGCCCCAAGGACACCACGCCGCGACGCCGTGCCGGTGGGGGCGTCAGCCGCCGACGGTGCAGGGCTGCGGCGTGCCGCCGTCCCGGAAGACCTCGAGGGCGGTGAGCGCGTCGTCCAGGGTGGCCACCCGGGCCATGGTCAGCCCGGGCTGCGGCGCGGCCAGGGCCTCGGCGCAGTTGTCCGCCGGGACCAGGAAGAGCTCGGCGTCGATGTCCCGGGCGGCGACCAGCTTCAGCGGGATGCCGCCGATCGGACCGACCGCGCCGTTCTCGTCGATCGTGCCGGTGCCGGCGATGACAGCACCCTCGGTGAGGTCGGTGCCCCCCACCAGGTCGATGATCCCCAGCGTCAGCATCAGCCCGGCCGAGGGACCGCCGACGTCGTCCACCCGGATCGAGACGTCGAAGGGCGCTGACGGGGTCTGCAGCACCGAGACGCCCAACAGGGCGCCGTCCCGGTCCTCCGCCGAGGTCGACGTGACCGTGGTGGTGGCCGCCTCGCCCAGCCGGGTGAAGGCGACCTCGACGTCCTCCCCGGCCGGGACGGCGGTCAGCGCGGCGTCGAGGGCCTCGGTGGTGGGGGTGGCGGTGCCGGCGATGCTCTCGATCGCGTCCCCGGGCTCGAGCAGGCCCGCCGACGGGGAGTCCTCGGGCA
>JAOPVM010000196.1 GCA_025966215.1 Klenkia sp. | reverse complement strand
GAGCGCGGCCGCGGCTACGTGCCGGCCACCCAGAACAAGCAGCCCGGCCAGGAGATCGGTCGCATCCCCGTCGACTCGATCTACTCCCCGGTGCTCAAGGTGACCTACGCCGTCGAGGCCACCCGCGTCGAGCAGCGGACCGACTTCGACCGCCTGGTCGTAGACGTCGAGACAAAGCCGTCGATGGAGCCCCGCGACGCGATCGCCAGCGCCGGCTCCACCCTGGTCGAGCTGTTCGGCCTGCTGCGCGAGCTGAACGTCGACGCCGAGGGCATCGAGGTCGGCCCCAGCCCGGCCGAGGCCGCCGACATCGCGAACTTCTCGATGCCGATCGAGGACATGGACCTCACCGTCCGGTCCTACAACTGCTTGAAGCGCGAGGGCGTGCACACCGTCGGTGAGCTCGTCACCCGCTCCGAGGCCGACCTGCTCGACATCCGCAACTTCGGTGCGAAGTCGATCGACGAGGTCAAGCTCAAGCTGGCTGCCATGGGCCTCGCGCTCAAGGACAGCCCGCCCGGGTTCGTCCCCACCTCGGTGGAGAGCTACGACGAGACCTACGACGACAGCTTCCCCGGCGAGAACCAGTACGCCGACGGCCAGCAGTACACCGAGGGCGACTTCCGGGAGACCGAGCAGCTCTGATCGACGGACCCCGTCGTCGCACCGCCCCAGCCGGGGCGGTGCGGCAGCGGGATCCCGCCGGGACCGGCACACCGGGACCGGAGCACCACCCATCAGATGAACGCGCGGCCACGGATGATCCGGCGGCCTGAGGAAGGACCGACATGCCCACTCCCACCAAGGGCCCCCGCCTCGGCGGATCGCCGGCGCACGAGAAGCTGATGCTGGCGAACCTCGCCACCTCGCTCTTCGAGCACGGCCGGATCACCACCACCGAGACCAAGGCCAAGCGGCTGCGCCCGCTGGCCGAGAAGCTGGTCACGCTGGCCAAGCGCGGTGACCTGCACGCACGTCGCCAGGTGATGACCACCGTCCGCGACAAGAACGTGGTCCACCACCTCTTCGCCGAGATCGGTCCTCGCTTCGAGAACCGCCCCGGCGGCTACACCCGGATCACGAAGGTCGGTCCCCGCAAGGGCGACAACGCCCCGATGGCCGTCATCGAGCTCGTCGAGGCGCTGACCGTGGCCCAGGAGGCCGTCGGTGAGGCCGAGCGTGCCCGCGGCACCCGGTTCGCCGCCGGTGCCGGTGGGGCGTCGGCTGCCGGTGAGGTGACCGCGACCTCCGAGGAGATCGCCGACGAGGCCAGCGACCAGGCCGACGCCGAGCAGGCCGTCACCGACGTCTACAGCCCCGATGACGAGGTCCAGGACGAGAACACCACCGACGAGCAGCCGACCGCCGAGAACGGCGTCGTCGTCGAGGCCGAGGGCGTCTCGCCCGACGTCGCCGACGCCGCTGCCGCCGAGGTCAACGCCGCGGAGAACAGCGACGCCGCCACGGCCGGCAGGGACGCCCCCGGCGGGGAGTCCGAGCCCGACCCCAAGTGACACCGCGCTGACCAGCACCACGGACGAGCCCGCCACCGACACCGGTGGCGGGCTCGTCCGCGTCCGGCTGGGCGTCTCCTACGACGGGGGCGAGTTCCACGGCTGGGCCCGGCAGCCCGCCCAGCGCACCGTGCAGGCCGAGCTGGAGCTGGGCCTGTCCACCGTGTTGCGCCACGACGTCGACCTGACCGTGGCCGGTCGCACCGACGCCGGGGTGCACGCCACCGGTCAGGTGGTGCACCTCGACGTCCCGGGGGCGCTGTGGGCGCAGCACGAGCCGACGCTGCTGCGCCGGCTGCGCGGTGTGCTGCCCGGCGATGTCGCGGTCACCTCCGCCGTGGTGGTCCCCGCCGACTTCGACGCCCGGTTCGCCGCGTTGGGTCGGCACTACGTCTACCGGCTCACCGACGCGGTCTGCGGTCCGCCGCCGCTGCGTCGGGCCGACACCGTGGGCTGGCAGCGCACCCTCGACGTCCCCGCCATGCGGGTCGCGGCGGCGCTCCTGCTCGGCCAGCACGACTTCGCGGCCTTCTGCCGGCGCCGGGAGGGGGCCACGACGATCCGGGTGCTGCTGGCCCTGGACGTGCAGCGGGACGGCGACCTGGTCACCGTGGCCGCCTCGGCCGACGCGTTCTGCCACTCGATGGTGCGCAGCCTGGTCGGCGCGCTGCTCGCGGTGGGGGAGGGGCGGCGGGAGCCCGGGTGGCCGGCATCGCTGCTGAGCCGCACCACCCGGGCCGACGACGTGCCGGTGGCCCCGGCGGCTGGGCTGACGCTGGTGGCGGTGGACTACCCGCCCGAGGACCAGCTGGCCGCCCGCACCCGCACCACCCGCGCCCGCCGGGACGACACCGCGCTCAGCTGAGGGCGGCCACGGCCTCGGCGATCGGGGTGCTGCCGCCGTTGAGCTCCACGACCACGCCAGGCGCGGGGTGGTCGAGCAGGCCCACGAGCACGGCGGCGACGTCGTCCCGGGTGACCTCGCCGTGCTCGACGTGCGGGGCGAGCTCCACGGTGCCCACACCGGGGCGGTCGGTGAGGGTGACCGGGCGCAGCACGGTGGTGTCCAGGCCGGTGCGGGGCAGCACGTCCTGCTCGGCGGCGAGCTTGGCCCGCAGGTAGGCCACGAAGCCCTCGTCCATCCCCTCGGGGACGGCGCCGTCGGCGACGGAGTCCGCCCCGATCGAGGACACCAGCAGGTAGCGCCGCACGCCGGCGGCCTCGGCGGCGTCCGCGAGCAGCACGGCGGCGCCCCGGTCCACGGTGTCCTTGCGGGCGACACCGCTGTCCGGACCGCCGCCGGCGGCGAAGACGACGGCGTCGGCGCCGCGGACGACGTCGGTCACCTGGTCGGCCGAGGCCTGCTCCAGGTCCAGGACGACGGACTCGACGCCGTCGGCGGTGAGGTCGGTGGTGTGGTCGGGGTTGCGGACGATGCCCACGACGGTGTCGCCGCGACCGGCCAGCAGGCGGCCGAGTCGGCGGGCGATCTTCCCGTGTGCTCCGGCGATGACGATGCGCATGCCGTCGGGCTACCCCACCGGTGGGTCGGGCACTCCCGCGGCCTGCCGGGCCCGTGCCAGGTCGGCAGGGGTGTCGCAGTCGGTCCACGGCGCGGGCCGGCCGGGTTCGACGGCGGGTCGGTGCCGGCGGACCGCGAGGTCGGCGAGGACCGCACGCATCGAGGTGGGCCCGCGCACGTCGGCAACGGCGGCGCGCAGGGCCGCCGTCCGCCAGACCCCGAGCAGGTGCTGGTCCCGTCCGGTGGCGTCGACGACGAGCACGCCGTCCCCGGTGAGCCGGGCGCGCAGCTCGGCGACCAGGGCGGCGGTGACGAAGGGCAGGTCGGCGGCGAGGACGGCGACGACGTCGGTGTCCACGGCGGCCAGCCCGGCCCGCAGCGCG
>JAOPVM010000194.1 GCA_025966215.1 Klenkia sp. | reverse complement strand
CACAGGCCCGCATGGGGGCGCGCCTGAAGACGACCCAACGCGATATCGCCCCCGCAGCCGACGCACCGGCCGTAGGTGCCGCTCGCGATACGTGCCAGCGCCGCGTCGATCTCGGCGAGGTCGGCGTCGGTGCGCCGGCGGGCGGCGAGCGCGGCGAGGTGGACCTCGAGGGCCTCGCGGGCCTCGAGCACGTCGCCGAGGTCCTCCCGCCGGGCGTCCAGGGCGGCGAGCACGGCCTCCGAACGCGGGGCGACCAGCAGCACCGTGCCGTCACCGTGCCGCACGTCGACGACCCCGGTGACCTCCAGGGCCACGAGCGCCTGGGCGACGGTGGCCCGACTGACGCCCAGCGAGGCGGCCAATTCGCGCTCGGGGGGCAGCCGGTCTCCCGCGGTGAGGCCGGCCTCGGCGGCCCAGCCGACGAGCTGGCGCACCACCTGTTCGTAGAGCCGGTTGCGGCGCAGCGGGGCCGGACCAGTGCCCACCGGGACCTCCCGTGTCGACGCGCCGTGACGGTTGACACACTAGCGACTGGTCGAGAGGCTAGGCCACTGATCCACCCCCCATCCGCAGCCCTCAGACGACGTGGGAGCACGCGTGTCACCCGAGATCATCTCGATCCTGGCGTTGGTGGCGATCTTCGCGATCGCCACCTTCCTGCCGATCAACATGGGCGCCCTGGCGTTCGTGGCCGCCTTCCTGGTCGGCACCCTCGCCGTCGGGATGACGACCGACGACATCATCGCCGGCTTCCCCGGGGAGCTGGTGCTGACCCTGATCGGGGTCACCTACCTCTTCGCCATCGCCCAGAACAACGGCACCGTCGACCTGCTGGTCCGCGGCGCGGTGAAGCTGGTGGCCGGCCGGGTCGCCTTCATCCCCTGGATCATGTTCGCCGTCACCGGGGTGCTCACCGCCATCGGCGCGCTCGGCCCGGCGGCGGTGGCGATCATCGCCCCGATCGCCCTGGGCTTCGCGGCCCGGTACCGGATCAGCCCGCTGCTGATGGGCATGATGGTCGTGCACGGCGCCCAGGCCGGCGGGTTCTCCCCGATCAGCGTCTACGGCGTCACGGTCAACACCATCGTCGCCGACAACGACCTGCCCTCGAGCCCGGTCACCGTCTTCCTGGGCAGCCTGTTCTTCAACCTGGCGATCGGCGCGATCCTCTTCGTCGTCCTCGGCGGCCGGAAGCTGGTGGGCCGCAAGGTCACCGACGACGAGGTCACCGGGGAGGTCCCCGACACCACCGCGCCGGACACCTCCGTCGCGGTGAGCGGCCACGGCGCGTCCGCCGGCAGTGGCGTGGACACCCTGACGACGACGGCGAAGGTCACCGTCGAGCAGGTGCTCACCCTGGTCGGACTGGCCGCCCTGGTGCTGCTGGCGCTGGTCTTCGACCTCGACATCGGCTTCGTCTCGATCACCATCGCCACCGTGCTGGCGCTGTTCTCCGCCGCCCGGCACAAGGGCGCGGTCATGCAGATCAGCTGGACCACGGTGCTGCTCATCGCCGGGGTGCTGACCTACGTCTCGGTGCTGCAGGCCGCCGGCACCATCGAGTACGTCGGCCAGAGCGTCACCTCGATCGGCGCCCCGCTGCTGGTGGCCCTGCTGCTGGCCTACATCGGCGCCGTGGTCAGCGCGTTCGCCAGCTCCACGGCGATCATCGGCGTGGCCATCTCCCTCGCCGTGCCGTTCCTGCTGGCCGGGGAGATCGGCGCGGTCGGCGTCGTCGTCGCGCTGGCCGTGTCGGCCACGATCGTGGACGTCAGCCCGTTCTCCACCAACGGCGCCCTGGTGCTGGCCAACGCCCAGGACGTCGACCGCGACCGCTTCTACAAGCAGATCCTCGGCTACTCCGGTGTCGTCGTGCTGGTCGGGCCGCTCATCGCCTGGCTGGTCTTCGTCGTCCCCGGGTGGCTCTGATGAACGGAGACACCATGACCGGCCCCCTGAGCGGCACGCTCGTCGTCGACCTCACCCGTGCGCTCGCCGGACCACACGCCGGGATGATGCTCGGCGACCTCGGCGCCCGCGTGATCAAGGTGGAGAACCCCGGCAGCGGGGACGACACCCGCGGCTGGGGCCCGCCCTTCGTCGACCCGCCCGAGGGCGGCCGGGAGTCCACGTACTTCCTGTCGACGAACAAGAACAAGGAGTCGATCACCCTCGACCTCATGGACGACGCGGACAAGGGAACGCTGACCGACCTGCTGCGCCGCGCCGACGTGCTGCTGGAGAACTTCCGTCCCGGCACGCTGGCCCGGCTCGGCTTCGGCACCGACGTGCTCGCCGAGCTCAACCCGCGGCTGGTGACCCTGGCCATCAGCGGGTTCGGCCACGACGGACCCGAGGGCGGGCGTGCCGGGTACGACCAGATCGCCCAGGGCGAGGCCGGCCTCATGTCACTCACCGGCCCCGGGCCGGACGACCCGCAGCGGGTCGGCGTCCCGATCGGTGACCTGCTGGCCGGCATGTACGGCGCCTACGGCGTGCTCGCCGCGCTGCTGGAGCGCGAGCGGACCGGCCGCGGGCAGGTCGTGCGCACCTCGCTGCTGGCCGCCGTGGTCGGCGTGCACGCCTTCCAGGGCACCGCCTGGACCGTGGCCGGGGAGGTCGGGCACGCGCAGGGCAACCACCATCCCTCGATCGCGCCCTACGGCCTGTTCCTCTGCGCCGACGGCGGGTCGGTGCAGCTGTCGTGCGGCTCGGAGTCGCTGTGGCGCCGGCTCTGCGCGGAGTTCGGGCTGGACGCCGAGGCCGACGGTCTGGCCACCAACGGCGAACGGGTCGGCAACCGGCAGCGGGTGATCGAACTGCTGGAGGGGGCCTTCGCCGGGATCGATGCCGAGACGCTGCTGGCCCGGCTCTCCGCCGCCGGGGTGCCGGCGGGCACGGTGCGCACGATCGACGAGGTCTACGGCTGGGACCAGACCCTGTCCCAGGGCCTGCTCGTCGACGTCGACCACGCCACCCTCGGCCCGGTGCAGCTGCCCGGCCCGCCGCTGCGGTTCTTCAGCCCCTCCGCCGACGGGGAGACCGAGACCACCCGCCGCGAGCACGCCGCTCCCCCGGTGCTGGGCGCCGACGGTGACGCGATCCGGGCCTGGCTGGCCTCGTCGTCCGGCGTGGCCGAGGCCGCCGGGGACGACGTCGAGGACGGGCACGCCACGTGAGCGCGCCGGAGAAGCAGAAGCGGCTGGACGCCCGCTCGTTGCGCGACCTGGTCCTGGACCCCGGCTCGTGGACCAGCTGGGACACCCCGGTGCCC
>JAOPVM010000178.1 GCA_025966215.1 Klenkia sp. | reverse complement strand
CCGACCAGGTCCAGGACGGCGTCCACCGGCTCGGACAGCTGCTCGGAGAGCGGGCCGTCGGCGTAGTCGTAGACCTCGGCGCAGCCTGCCTCGCGCAGGAACCCGTGGTTCCTCGCGCTGGCCGTGCCGATGACGTGCGCACCGAGGGCGACGGCGATCTGGACGGCGTTGAAGCCGACCCCGCCCGAGGCGCGGTGCACCAGCACCCGGTCGCCCTCGCCGACGTCGAGGGTCTCGGTCAGCGCCTGGTAGGCGGTGAGGCCGGCCAGCGGCAGCGCCCCGGCCTCGGCGAAGGACAGCGACTGCGGCTTGTGCGCCAGGCACCGCTGGGGAGCGGCGACCAGCTCGGCGCAGGTGCCCAGGCCGACGTCGTCCCGGCGCACGTAGCCGAACACCTCGTCACCGACGGCGAACCCGGTGACCGCGGGGCCGACCTGCTCGACGACACCGGAGACGTCCCAGCCGGGCACGATCGGGAAGTGGTGCGGGAACAGCTCGGCCAGGCCGCCGGACCGGATGCCGACGTCGACCGGGTTGACCCCGGCGGCGTGCACCCGGACCAGGACGACGTCCGGGCCGACCGGCGGGGTGGGCAGGTCCTCGCGGAGCCGCAGCACCTCGACGCCCCCGAAGGAGTCGTACGCGATCCCCCTCATCGCCGTCCGCCCCTCTTCACGTGCTGCCCGAAGGCGCGTTCCATCTCCCGGCGGCTGTCCCGCTCGGCGAGGTCCTGGCGCTTGTCGTAGGTCTTCTTGCCCTTCGCGAGGGCGAGCGTGGCCTTGGCCTTGCCGTCCTTGAAGTACATGTCCAGCGGGACGAGCGTCAGCCCGCCCTCCTTGGTCTTGCCGATCAGCTTCTCGATCTCCGACCGGTGCATGAGGACCTGGCGCTTACGGCGCGGGGTGTGGTTGGTCCAGGTGCCCTCGGTGTCCTCCGGGATGTGCACGTGGTGCAGCCACACCTCGCCGTTCTCCACCATGGCGAAGCCGTCCACCAACGAGGCACGACCCATGCGCAGGCTCTTGACCTCGGTGCCGGTGAGCACCAGGCCCACCTCGTAGGTGTCGAGGATCGAGTAGTCGTGCCGCGCCTTCTTGTTCTGGGCGATGAACTTCCGCCCCTGTTCACGCGGCATGTCCCCAGGTTACCGGCGCCGCGCCACCCGGGATCGCGCCTCGGCCGCCCCGGCCCCCCTGACGGCGCTACAGGCGCACGTACAGCCGCAGCGTGACGTAGGCGGCGATCGCGGCCAGGCCCATGCCGGCGCCGGTGATCACCGGGCTGATCGTGGCGATCACCCCCCAGTCCACCGGCGGGATGATGCCCGCCCGGATCGGCCCGGCCAGGGTGCGGTCGATGAAGAGCACCTTGGTGAGCACCAGTCCGACGGTGGCCAGCAGCCCACCCAGCAGGCCGGCGAGCGCGGCCTCGAGGATGAACGGCAGCTGGGTGTACCAGCGGGAGGCGCCGACGAGTCTCATGATGTTGGTCTCGTTGCGCCGGTTGAAGGCCGCGAGCTGGATCGTGTTGGAGATCAGCAGCAACGCAGCCAGGGCCTGGACGACGGCCACCGCGATGGTCGCGTTGCGGGCGCCGTTGAGCAGGCTGAACAGGCGGTCCAGGAAGTCGCCCTCGTCGCGCACCTGGTCCACGCCGTCCTGCCCGTCGGGGAACTCCGCGGCGATGACCTCGTAGCGCTCGGGGTTCACCAGCTCCACCCGGAAGCTCTCCGGCAGGGCGTTCGGGTCGGTGTTCTCGACCAGGGCCGGCTGCTGGCTGAACTGCTCGGTGAACCGCTCGTAGGCCTCGGCCTTGGACTCGTAGATGAAGTTCGCGACCTCGGGTGAGGAGGACAGCTCCTCGGAGATCGACTGGCGCTGCTCCTCGCTCACGTCGTCGGCCAGGAAGATCGAGACCTGGACCTTGTCGTAGTAGATGGCGCGCATGTCGCTGATCATGTTGGCGATGACCAGGCCGGTCCCCATGAGCGCCAGCGAGATGCCGGTCGTCAGGATCATGGCGACGGTCATGGTCAGGTTCCGACGCAGCCCGGTGGCCACCTCGGAGAGGACGAAGTTGACGCGCATGTGTTCCTCAGGAGTTCCTGTGCGGGGAGGCGGTCAGCGACCGACGCCGTAGACGCCGCGCGACTGGTCGCGGCTGACGACGCCCTCGTTGAGCTCGATGACGCGACGGCGCATGGAGTCGACGATGTGGTAGTCGTGCGTGGCCATCACCACGGTGGTGCCGGTGCGGTTGATCCGCTCCAGCAGCAGCATGATCCCCTGGCTGGTCTCGGGGTCGAGGTTGCCGGTGGGCTCGTCGGCGAGCAGCACCAGCGGGCGGTTGACGAACGCACGGGCGATCGCCACGCGCTGCTGCTCACCGCCGGAGAGCTCGGTGGGCAGCCGCTCGGCCTTGCCCTCCAGGCCGACCATCTCCAGCACCTCGGGGACGACGCGCTTGATCGTCTTCTGCGGCTTGTTGATCACCTCGAGGGCGAAAGCGACGTTCTCGGCGACCGTCTTGTTGCGCAGCAGCCGGAAGTCCTGGAAGACGCAGCCCATGGTCCGGCGCAGCTTGGGCACCTGCCACTTGCTCATCGTGCCCAGGTTCTTGTCGTTGACCTTGACGACGCCCTTGGTCGGGTTGTCCTCCTTCAGCAGCAGCCGGAGGAAGGTCGACTTACCCGAGCCGGACGACCCGATGAGGAAGACGAACTCGCCCTTGTCGATCTGCATGGAGACGTCATCCAGGGCCGGCCGGGGACTGGTCGGATAGATCTTGGTGACGTG
>JAOPVM010000022.1 GCA_025966215.1 Klenkia sp. | reverse complement strand
TGGCCCGCCGGGGGTCCCCGGCCGCGGTCGTCGGGCTCAGCGAGGACGACGCGGCCCGCCTGGTCGCCGTCGACGAGGCCGCCGAGCACTCCCCGGTCAGCCGCCGGACGTTCGTGCTCACCGCCGGGTTGGCCACCGGGGCGGTCGCGATCACCCAGTGGGGCCAGACGCTGAGCCCGCTGGGGCAGGTGTCGGTGCTCGCCCCGCGCATCCCCGGTGTCGGACCCCAGGGCGTGCCGGTCAACCAGACCGCGCAGCGCGCCGGGGTGACCGAGACCGCCGTGGACCCGGCCTGGCGGCTGACCGTCGACGGACCCACCCCGCTGTCGCTCACCCTGGCGGACCTGCAGGGCATGACCCAGCGCACCGAGCGGCTGCCGATCAGCTGCGTCGAGGGCTGGTCCACCAACGCCGACTGGACGGGCGTGCGGCTGTCCGAGGTGCTGGAGGCGGCCGGGCTGGCCCCGGACACCGAGGTCACCGTGGAGTCGCTGCAGACCGGCGGGCTCTACCGGGTGTCCACGGTGTCCCGGCCGCACGTCCGCAGCCCGAAGACGCTGCTGGCGCTGCGGCTCAACGGCGCGGAGCTCGACATCGACCACGGCTACCCGCTGCGGCTGATCGCCCCCAACCGGCCCGGGGTCATGCAGACGAAGTGGATCACCCGGATCGCACCCGGCTCCGGGGGGATCGGATCGTGAGCGCCTACCGCAGCGACGTCTCCCGACCGGTGACCTCCGCGCTCACCCCGTGGTGGCGCTGGCTGTTCCTGGCCCCCGGCCTGCTGGCGGTGGCCTACGGCTTCTACGGCCTGCTCACCGCCGGCGGCCGGGTGCCGATCGGGTCGTGGCTGACCTGGTTCGTCGGCAGCGCCCTGGTGCACGACCTGGTGATCGCCCCGCTGTGGATCGCGCTGGGCTGGGTCGCGGCGAAGGTGCTGCCCCGCCCGGCGCGCGGCCCGGCCGTGGTCGGCGCCGCGGTCAGCGGTGTGCTCGTCCTCGTCGCGCTGCCCTTCGTGCTGGGGTACGGCGAGCAGGAGGGCAACAGCTCGTTCCTGCCGCGCGACTACGGCACGACGCTGCTGGTGGTGGTGGGCGTCGTCCTCGCCGTCACGGCCGCGTGGTGCCTGGTCGTGACTCTGCGTAGCGGGCGAAGCGCTGCAGCGACAGCCGCACCCCGGCCACGAACGCGGGCTTGACCAGCGGCCAGCCCGCCCGACCCAGTGCACCCAGCGGCAGGTCCAGCGTCTCCACCCACACGAAGGTCGAGCCCCCGGACCGCTCGCGCACCTGGAAGCTGCCGGTGCCCCTCACGATCCGACCGGTGTGCACCACGTCGACGGCGTGCGGGGGGTCCCAGCTGGTGATGGTCATGGTGTCCAGCACCCCCAGCCGGCGACCGCCGGGCAGCGGGATGCCGGTGGTCGCCGCGATCTTCCCGCCCACCCCCTGCGCGTCCCCGGACACGGTGCGGACGTCGGTCAGCAGCATCCACTCGCCCTGGGTGGTCCAGTCGACCAGCGCCGCGAACACCTGCTGCGGGGGTGCGTCGACGTCCACGGTCAGCACCAGCTCAGGCACCAGGGGTCTCCTCGCTCAGGATCTCGGCAACGGTCCGGGGTCGCTCCCCGGCACCGCGTCCAGCGTCGACGTCGTCCGCCGCCTCTGCAGCATGGGAGCCCGCGGGGAGCCCGGCCGACACCTCGGCGCGCAGCCGGGCGATCTCGACGTCCCGCTCGTCGATGGTCTGCGCGAGCTGGTCCAGCAGCCAGTCGACCTCGGTCATCCGGTAGCCGCGGACGGCGACCGACACCTGCAGGGCGCGGACGTCATCGCCGACCACCGGCCGGTCGTCGGGCAGCTCGACCGGGGAGCGGTCCAGCTCGGCCGGCGGCTGGGTCTCCCCCCGGCCCAGCAGCACCGCGGAACCGAGGAAGAGCAGCCCACCGACCAGCAGCAGCCCGACCACGAAGACGACGACGGAGACCACCGGTCGCTCAGCCCTCGGTCGGGGCGGGCTCGCCACCGGGTTGACCGGCGGCCTCCCGCTCGGCCTCGGCGGCGGCGATGACGGCGACGGCCTCGGCGACGTCGTCGGTGACCGTGACGAGGTCCAGGTCCTTCGGTGACACGGTGCCCTCGGCGACCATGGTGGTGCGGATCCAGTCCAGCAGCCCGGCCCAGTAGCTGCTGCCGAACAGGATCACCGGGAACCGGGTCACCTTGGTCGTCTGCACCAGCGTCAGCGCCTCGAACAGCTCGTCGAGGGTGCCGAAGCCGCCGGGCAGGATCACGAACGCCTGGGCGTACTTCACGAACATCGTCTTGCGCACGAAGAAGTAGCGGAACGCGATGCCGATGACGACCCACTCGTTGAGCTCCTGCTCGAACGGCAGCTCGATCCCCAGCCCCACCGACGTACCGCCGGCCTCGCAGGCGCCCTTGTTGGCGGCCTCCATCGTGCCGGGACCGCCGCCGGTGATGACCGCGAAGCCGGCCTCGGCCAGCTGACGTCCGACCCGCTCGGCGACGGCGTACGACGGGTGGTCGACGGGGGTGCGCGCCGAGCCGAAGACCGCGATCGCCGGCCCGAGCTCGGCCAGGGCACCGAAGCCCTCGACGAACTCGGCCTGGATGCGCAGCACCCGCCACGGGTCGGTGTGCACCCACTCCCCCGCGCCCGCGGTGTCGAGGAGCCGCTGGTCGGTGGTGCTGCCGTCCTCGGCCTGGCTGCGGCGCTTGAGGATCGGGCCGGTGAGCTTGTCCTTCACGCCTCGGCCCCCAGCCACGCGCGGAGCTGCGCCTCGCAGCGCTCGATGTGCTCGACCGGCACGTGCTCCTCCTGCTTGTGCGCCAGCATCGGGTCCCCGGGGCCGAAGTTGACGGCCGGGACGCCGAGGCCGCTGAAGCGGGCGACGTCGGTCCAGCCGAACTTGGGGTTCGCCTCGCCGCCGACGGCCTCCAGGAACGCCTTCGCCGCCGGGACGTCCAGCCCCGGCAGGGCGCCAGGGGCGCTGTCGGTGACGGTCACGTCGTACCCCTCGAAGAAGTCGCGGACGAATGCCTCGGCGTCGGCCTCGCTGCGGTCGGGGGCGAAGCGGAAGTTGACCTC
>JAOPVM010000094.1 GCA_025966215.1 Klenkia sp. | reverse complement strand
TGGGTCATGGTCGCCCCACCGGTCGCGAAGGTGGCGACGTCGGCGGCAGCGGCCTGCCCCTCGGTCGAGGCGAACGCGGACCCCATCGCCTCCACCGAATCGAAGTCGAGTTCGGCGAGGAGGTAAGGAGTCGACTGCGCAGGGTCGACGGACTGCCCGTGCCCGTAGGTGTAGCTAACCAGGCCGGGCATCCGCCCGGCGAGCGGCGCGTGGATGTCGCGGTAGTGGGCGTCGAAGGCACCGGGGTCGGCGGGTTCACCGTAGCTGATCAGCAGTCTGTGCACCAACGCGCGACCTCCGGATCTCGGGGTGGGACCGGGCTCCACCCAACAGGTGTCGGGCTCCGGGCGCGACTCCGGAGCCGTGGTCGGTCGCCGGAGCGGATCTGTCGCAACGGGCCTGTGGACAACCCGGAGAAGGGGGCGCACAGAGGGTGTTCGACTGTTACCGTCCGGATCGGAAACTGCTCCGTCTCACCGGTGCGACGTCCGCACCCGGCTATCCCGATTGGAATAACCCATGGCGAATGTCAACGTCACCTACCAGCAGATGGAAGACGCCGCGGGCCGGCTGTCGAACGGGCGCACCGAGATCGACGGCATGCTGGGCCAGCTGAAGGGCCTTGTCGACCAGCTCGTGGCCGACGGCTACGTCACCGACAGCTCCAGCAAGAGCTTCCAAGCCTCCTACGACGAGTTCAACACCGGCGCCAAGAACATGATTGAGGGCCTCGACGGCATGGCCTCCTACCTCAACCAGGCCGCCTCGACCTTCCGCGACGCCGACACCCAGCTGGCCAGCTCCCTCGGCCGCTGATCCCTTCCGCGCCTCCGACACGGGCCGCCTCGCACACGCGAGGCGGCCCGTGTCGTCGGTGGCCGGTCGGTCAGGACGTGCGGACGACGAGCCCGGCGGCCAGGCGGTCGCCCTGCTCCACCAACGCGTCGCCGAGCGCCACCGCCCGCCACGACGTGGTGATGCGCAGCAGCGCGTCGTCGAGAGCGGGCACCGTCACGACGTAGGTGACCTGCTCGACCACCGCGCCGTCGTCCTCGGTCCGCATGGCGTGCTGCCGGACCGCCGGTCCGGCCGTCAGCAAGCGCTCCTCCACGTCCGGCTCCCCGAGGTGCTCTGGCAGCCGCTGGGTGAGGGAGGCGGCGATCTCGGCGGCCGACGGAAGGTCTCCGGCCGTGCCGAAGACGAGCTCGATGTGGCAGACGGCCAGCACCGGCCCCAGCGGATCGGGGTGGAAGACGTACGCCAGCTCCACCAGGTCCTCGCGGGCGGGGCGGCCGTGCCGGACGACGTCCTCCGCCGCAGCCAGGACGACGTCGTCGCCTGCGTCGGCCCCGGCGCGCTCCCGGACCAGGTCGAGAGCCCAGTCGTAGAGGTCGACGTCGTCCTCCGGCACGGGGTACCACCCCGGGTCCGGGTCCAGGTCGAGCTCGAGCACCTCAGCGGTCATCAGTCATCGGGACGTCGAGCCAGAACCGCCGGACCGCGAGACGGGCGAGGTGCGGCAGCAGCGCCAGCGCACCCGCGGTGCCCAGCATCGCCCGGGTGAACGCCGGCGGGTCGTCGGAGAAGCTGTAGAGCAGCAACAGCCAGGCGAATGCGGCGGTCTGCCACACGGCGGCAGCGCCGGGCAGCCCATGCGGCCACATCGTGCGCGCCACGGTGCGGTTGTCGTGCGACGAGAAGACCTGCCGCGCTCGCTCCTCCTCCGCCTGCGGACGACGGGCGGGTGCGCTCCCCCGCTCGAGAGCGAGACCGCCGGCGGCGCACACGTGCGACAGGGCCGCGTCCCCGCCGTGCCCTGCGCACCACTGGTCACAGGGCAGCGTCGCACGAGGAACCCCGGAGGCCGTACGGAGCTCGACCTGCGCCCGGTCGGTGCCGTCCCGGACCACGGCGGCAGTGGTGACGGCCAGTGCGCCGAGCCGAGGAAGCCGGCGCTCCCGCCCCAGCCCGTCGATCACGACGACGACGTCGGGTTCCACCCGCAGCCGAGCGACCCGGCAGAACCGGCGGGTCACCGGGGTCGACGGGTGCGGCCGGAGCACCGGGTGATCCCCGTCGACGATCCGGTCCCGGGCCGCGGCCGACAGCCACAGCGCCAGACCGGCGATCGTGCTCAGCAGGAGACCGAAGCCGGCCCCCTGCCAGAGCAGATCGGGCACGTCCCCGACGACGGCGACGATCAACGCCGCGACAGCGACGACCACCGCGACAGATCGGAGCGCGGTGAAGGCCACGGGCATCCGTCGGAGCGGGAGAAGTGGAGGTACGGCCGCGCGGAGCGCGTCGGCCAGCTGCGAGGCCGGCACGGGCCGCACGGGAAGTCCGGCGCGTTCGAGCAACGACCCGAGGCCCGACCGGCGCAACGCCTCCGCGGATGTCGTGAGCTCGTCGGCCTCCGGCACCCAGTCCCCCAGGTCCAGGCGGGCCACTCGGCCTCCGTGTCCGTCCACCAGGTCGATCGCCCCCAGCATGTCCGGCGCGACGTCACCGAGGACCGGCCCGCCGAGGTGCAGCGCCTGCTCGACCTCCGCCCCAGGGCCGACCCGCAGTCGGCGCAGCTCCCGCCCGGCACGGGTGAGCACCAGCGCGCCCGGCTCCGCGTGCAGGGCGACCTCGCGTATTGCCGCACGGTCGGGCAGCCCGCGCATGCCCGGATGGACGACGGGCGGCGACCCCGCCGCGCAATCCGAGTCGGGAGAGGGTGAGGGCACGGTCACCGGGGCGGGGTCACTGTCTCGGCCTTGATGCCGTCGAAGACTCCGGCCTTGTCCAGCGCATCGGCCGTGCCCGAGGCCGCGTTCGAGCCCAGCAGAGTGTTCTGCTGCCAGGTGAGCGCGTTGGTGTAGTTGCGGACACCCGACAGGTTCCGCGCCTCGTCGCTCAGCCTTCCGACCTGGGCCACCTCGAACCGGGCCGCGTCGTCGAGCAGGGGATGGGCGGCTCCACTCGCCTGCTGGGCGGCCCGCCAGTTCTGCGGCTGGAGCAGCCCCCGGATGCCGTCGACGGCTTCCCGGCCCATGGCGACCGGGTTGAACGCGGCGCGGACGGCCTGCGGGAGTCGCGACGGCGCATGCGTGAGAGCGTCGGCCATCTGGTCGCGGGTGAGACCGGTTCCGGGCTGGGTCTTGGCCTGGCGGCGGGCCGCGATCGTCATGCGGCGGAGCGTCTTCCCGCCGACCTGGCCACCTCGGAGCGCCACCGACGCGGCGACCAGTTCGTCGGTCTTTCCGGCCTGCGCGGCGGCGCGCGCCCCTCGCCCCATGATCTTGACGCCCGCGACCGCGGCCCGGCCGACGCCGAGGGTGACGAGCGAGAACAGGTTCAGGCCGACCTCGGCCCAGCCGGCCCGCCCCTGCATTGCCATCACCAGTGAGCCGATGAGGGCCACGAGCGTCGCCAGTGCCGCGATGGCTGTCAGCACCGCCGCCGCCAACTGGCCGATGACGGGGATCCACCCGACCGCCAGGGCCAGCCCGCTGGCGACCGTCGCGATCCACCCGGCCATGTCGGTGATGTTCCGGAGATTGCGGTCCAGCCACTCGACCCGGTCCCCGAACCACTTGCGCACCCCGGCGAACCGGCCGTCGTCCAGCCCGTCGCTGCCGGTGATGTCCTCGATCGCGTTGGCCGCGACCGTCGCCGCCGCGTCGCGGTCCCTGACGGCACCACGCAGCAGAGATCTCGCCCGGGCCAGGTCGCCCTCGGCCTGCTCCCCCTGGCGGCGCAGGTGCGACGTGTCCGGCGGCGGGGTCTCCGGCGGTGCCTGGGCGTGGCGGCGTGCCTCGTCGGCGATCGCCCGGTCCGCCGCCCGGGCCCGGCGTTCGGCGTCCTGCGCGAGGTCGAGGGCGCGCTGGGACTGGTACTGGGCGCCGCGGAGCTGACCGCCGTACGTGCGCAGGGCTCTTCCCGCCGTCTCGTACCGGTCGACGACCTTCTCCAGCTTCTGGGCGACCTCCCGCCCCTGGTGCCGCCACTCGTCGGCTGCGTTGCTCTCCCAGCCGCGATCGCCGGCGAGGGCACGCAGCCGGGCAGACTGGTCGCGCAGCGCGCGTGCCGTCGCGGCGTAGCGGGAGGCGATGCGCTCGACCTCGTCGGGATCACCCGGGACGAGGTCGCTGCCGGCCAGGGGGGACCAGTCGGAGGGGCGGCGGCTCATCTGGCGGTCCCCTCGAAAGCGCTGGCGAGGTCGTCGTCGACGTCGCGATAGGTGCGGACGGCCTCGTGCGTCATCCCCGCCAGGCGGGTCATGTCCTCGAGCAGGTCTTCACGGCGCACCTTCCAGCCGTCGGCGAAGTGGTCCAGCTGTGCGGCGAGCCCGTCGTGCCCGACTGCCGAGCGGGCGTCGTCGACCAGGTTCCCGGCCTGCTGGAATTCGTGCCCCACAGAGTCGAGTTGCCGGGCCGCCTCCTCCAGCTGGCCCAGGTCGACCCGCAGCCGGTCGCTCATCCCCACCCCCGTGTCGTCGGTGCCGCGGAATCGTATCCGTCCCGGTCCTGGCCCGGCTCGGAATCCACCGGACGCTCCTGCACCCAGCGCAGGGTGCCGGCGATCGCGTCGAAGACCTCGACCAGCACCTCCGCCAGCGGCTCCATCGGCGTCCGGAACTGCAGGACCAGGACCTGGGGTGCACGCGGGACGGCGAGGTGCAGGTCGAGACAGGTGGTGACCAGCCCGGACGGGTCGTCGTCCCCCGGTGGCTGCCGCCAGAAAGTGCGCACGGCGGCCCCGGCCGGCAGGTCCACCTGCGTGACGTCGCGCCCGCTCGCACGCCCGTGCTGCGCCAGATCGGTCAGTTCGTCGGGCGCCGCGAGCGGCACCGCACTGACCAGCAGCGAAGCCGACAGCGGAATCCCGCCGAGCGTGCCGACGGAGAGGAAGAGCTGGAGTCCACCGGCGTCGGCCGCGTCCTGAGCCTGCCGGAGCAGGGCGGCGCGCGCCTCGGCCTTGAGGTGCGGTGCGTCGTCCACGCCCCGCCACTGGTGGTCCACCAGCGCCGCCACGTTGGCCTCTGCCCGGGTCGGGCCCAGGTTGATCGCCCACCACCCCTCCGGCACGGTCAGCCGGTACCGGCCGGGCGTGGCGGGCGGCGCCGGGTCCGGCGTCACGGCAGCGCCGGGGGCGTGGGGACGGCGACGGTGAGCA
>JAOPVM010000448.1 GCA_025966215.1 Klenkia sp. | reverse complement strand
CCCGCTGAGCCCGGACGGACGACAGCCCCCGCGGACCGAGGTCCACCGGGGGCTGTCGTCCTGTCGCCGAGTCGACTCGGCGACACGGTCGGTCAGATGGACTCCAGGCAGAAGCCGGTGCCCTGCTCGGCCGGGTCGGTCTCGGTGACCGCGTAGGCGACGGAGTCCGGGTAGTCGGTGGTGCAGAGGGTCTGGTCGCCCTCCAGGTCGTTCTGGCTGACGTCCTCGAGCACACCGGCCACCCGGTAGGCGGCCTCGTCGGAGTCGCAGTCCACGACCTCGAGCTGGGTGGGGCTGGCATCCGTGCAGTCGCCCACCTCCGGCTCACCCCCGCCGAGCAGGTTGCGGCCCAGCGCGAGGGCCAGGGCGACCACGACGGCACCGATCACCAGCGGCAGGCGCTTCTTCCAGCTCGGCTTCTCCGGCTGGACCGGGCCCTGGCCGGAGGCGCCGGCGCCCGCCCACGGCTGCCCCTGCTGGTCCTGACCGAAGCCGCCCTGCGGGCCCTGCTGACCGAACTGCTGGGGGGGCTGGCCGGGCTGCGGCGGGCCGGCCGGCGGAGGCTGCTGCCCCCAGCCCTGACCGGACTGGCCGGCGTTCGGGTCCCGGGGACCGGAGCCGATCGGGTCGTTCGGGCCGGGCGTCGTCATCAGGTGGTGCCTTCCAGTTCGGACCGGTGAGTCCGGCACATCATGCAGGTCACCCGCGCACAGCAGCGACACGACGTGCACACAGCGTCACCCGCACGGGGGCGGAACGCTGGTGGCCGGCGCCCATCCGGCCTCGGGTCCGGGATCGCCTCCTTCGAGCCGTCGTCGCCCGCCGACCGCGGTACTACGGTCACGTCGTGGTCCCTCCGCCGTTCGCGCCCGACGTCGTGCTCTGCTCGGCCAAGGGCTGCCGCACCCCTGCCGTCTGGTCCGTGGTCTGGAACAACCCGAAGGTGCACACCCCCGACCGGGAGAAGGTGTGGACCGCGTGCGACGAGCACCGCGAGTCGTTGTCCCACCACCTCGCGATCCGGTCGTTCCTGCGGCGCATCGACCCGCTGGACTGATCCCGGGCGGGTCACGATCGCCCCGGGGGACTGCCCTGCGCCCGCGAAGGCGGCTAGCGTCGACCCCGACACCTGGAGGTGCACCATCGCCGTACGTCTCGGACGCTGCGCTGACGACCACCTCGGCTGCCCCTGCAAGGGCGACGAGACCATCCACGAAGCACGCACCGCCGAGGTGCGGCAGGCCCAGGAGACCAACTCCGAAGCGGCCGCCTGCCCCGAGTGCGGGGTGCAGACCTCCCCCGTGCAGCTGGTGACCTGGGGCCACTGCCGGGCCTGTCGGACGGCGGACTCCCGGGCCACGCGCCCGTTGCGCTGGTAGCTGCTCAGCCGGACGTGCGGTGCGAGCTCACCCGCAGCGGCCCGTCCGGGGTGAGCCCGGCGAGCTCGGCGTCGGTGGGGACGTCGTCGTGGTCGATGACCGGTCCCTCCCACGGGGAAGGCTGATCGAGCAGGACCTGGGCGTGCTGGGCCGGCGTCAGAGTGGGCGCGGCATCGGCGAGCAGAGCGAGATCTGTCTGCAGCCGACGGTGCACCGCCCCGATCCGGCGCAGTGCGGCCCGGCACGAGGCACGGTCACCCGTGCTGTGGAAGACCAGCTGGTCGACCAGCACCCGTTGCTCGGCAGCAGCGGCGGTCGGGTCGGCGCCGGCGGCGATCCGCTGGAGCACGTCGAGGTGCGCGTGGTGCCGGAAGGCCGGGGGCTCCCGGCCCGGGTCGCGCGGGGTGCCCACCCAGGCGCGGTGCGCCAGGAGGCCGTGCTGGGCGAAGCGACGCTCGGCCCGATCGGCGAAGCGGTGGTCGCGCAGCTCCCAGGTGGCATGGCTGTCGTCGATCCGGAAGAACAGCAGCGCCAGACCGCGGCGGGACAGCTCGCGCATCCGGGTGAAGGGCAGCGGGACGACGTCGGCGTCCCCCACGCTGCAGTAGAGGGAGCGATCGGTGAGCACGGCGGTCCGCACGGTCGTCTCGACGGGCTCCTCGGCCGGCTCGCCCAGCGGCACGCAGTCGGAGACGGCGACGACGGACTCGCCGTCGGCCAGCGCGGCAGCCAGCCGTCCCGGCGCTCGTCTCGTCACCCAGCTCACGTTCCGGTCATCGGCCGCGGGACGCTGTGCTGTACCCGGCGTCCTCCGCACGGGTGAGGAGCCGACCACGAACAGCGAGCGCCGCCGGGGTGTCGGGCACCGTTCGGTTGAATCCTCACGCAGGGCGAGCGACTCCCGGCCTGTCTGTGGACCCTGGAGCGGGTGACCATCACCCCCGAGGTGCTCGACGGCGAGCTGTCCCTCAGCGCCGCGGCCAACCGGCTGAGCTACCTGACCCGCAAGGACAGCGAGAACGCCGCCCGGTCCACGGACCCGGCGACGACGAACACCGCGTCCGAGATCTGGCAGGACTTCCACGCGACCGCCACCGCGCTGGACACCGAGGAGGCACTGGAGCTGCTCGCCCTCGGTGAGGTCATCTCCCGCAAGGCCCACGAGAGCGACACCGCCGCCGTGACCGCCGCCCGCCTCGCCGGCGCCGACTGGGCCGACATCGGCGCCGCCGTCGGCCTCACCGGAGCCGAGGCCTGGGACGCCCACCAGGACGACCTCGCCCCCGACCTCCTGGGCGACCGCCCCACCAGCTGACGCCGAGAACGCAGAAAGCGCCCTCTCCGGGATCCCGGAGAGGGCGCTTGCCGCGGTGCGGGGGTCAGCTGATGCCGACGGCCTCCTTGGCCAGGGCGGCCAGCGTCGTCTGGGCGGCGTTGACGACCGAGGTGCGGTCCTTGTGGGTCTCCTCGTAGCGGATCACGGCCTCGAGGTCGGCGGCGTCGGTCAGGCCCTTCACGGCCTCGACGGTCTTGGTCACGCTGAGGGTGTCGTAGTCCTTGACCGGCAGCTCGGCGGCGTCGAGGGCGCCCAGCTCGGAGCGCACCTCGTGGATCGCCTCGGCGGTCTCGGTGGCGTCCTCGCGCTCGGCCTGGACCTCGGCCTCCTTGAGGGAGGCGTTGCGGCCCGAGGCCAGGGACTCGCGGACCGCGCCGGCGAAACTGGTGGCCTTCGCCGCGGCGGCGTTGACCTTCTCCTGCGCAGCGTCGGTGGCCTGGGAGGTGGTCTCCACGACCCGGTTCACCGAGTCCGCGACGTAGCGGGCCGGGAAGGCGGCGAGCTTGGTGGCCCCGCCGGCGACGCGCTGCATCGGGGTGGCGCGCAGGGCGGCCGGGCCACCGAGGGCGGTCTCGGCGATGACGACGGTCAGCCACTCGACGGTGGCGGTGTGCGCGGTGACCAGGCGCTCGGCGAGCCGGACGACCCGAGGCAGCTCGGCGGTCTGGGCGAGCACCTTGAGGTAGGTGGCGCGGTCCAGCAGCTGGTGCTCCAGGGACAGGTCGGACAGCAGGGCCTCGTCCAGCGGGCTGGCCTGCTCGACGGTCGCCTTGAGCACGGCGCCCAGCCGGCCGAGGGCGGGGGTGACGACGTCCGGCACCCCACCCAGGGAGCGCAGCTGGGCGGCGATGGCCTCGGTGCGCGCGGCCGCGTTGTCGGCGTTCTGGGCCAGCTCGCGACGGACGGCCTCGGTGCGGGCCTGGCCGACGCGGGTGCGGGCGACCTGCTCCTCGGTCTGGGTGAGCAGCAGCAGGGCGCGCAGCTGGGCGATCAGGGTGGTGGTGTCGGCCATGGTGGGTCTCCTCGTGTCGAAGTCGGTGTCGAGTTCTGACCTGCCCACCATGGCAGAGTGCTAACCACAGCAAGCACCCGGCTAGCAGTGGGATGCATCACGCCGACGGCCTCGCTGGTGGGACGCATGGGGCTGCTGAGGTGCACCGACGCCAGGACACGGCCTCGCCTGCCCCCTGGTGGGCACCTGTCCCGGCACCCTCGTCGCATGGGTTTCCGCTACCGGACGGCGCGCGCCGAGATGATGGTCGGCTCACTCGTCGGCGGCGGCACCCGCCCCACGCTGATCGGCCCGGCGCACGCCACCATCGGCAGTGCGGCCGGGGGCCGGCGCAACGCCCTGTGCGGCGCCTACGTCACCCACGACGACGACGCCGCGTGGCCGCCGGACCCCGAGGTGATCGGCCACCTCTGCCCGACCTGCGCCGAACTGGCGCTGTGGTGAGCCCGCTCAGGCGCTGACGGTCTCCATCGCCTCGGCCGTCAGGGTGGTCGACCGCAGCCGGCCCTCCAGCGTGGTGGACGCGTGCCCGACGATGACCTCGTCGGCGTCGGCGAAGCGCCGGAACTCGATGAGCTGCTCGCGCACCTCGGACGGCGTGCCGACCGCGGAGTGGGTGAGCATCGCGTCGATCTGCTGCCCGGCACCGGAGTCCAGCAGCAGCTGGGCCTCCTCGTCGGTGAAGGTCTTGCCCCGGCCGAACAGCGAGGTGGCCCGGATCCGGCGCATGCCCTCGAACTCGGCGCGGGCGGCCTCGGTGGTGTCGGCGGCGACCACGTTGGCCCCGGCGATCACGTGCGGGGCCTGCAGCTGCAGCGAGGGCTGGAAGTCCCGGCGGTAGATCTCCACCGCCGCGCGCAGCGCCTGCGGGGCGAAGTGCGAGGCGTGCGCGTAGGGCAGGCCCAGAGCTGCGGCGAGCTGGGCACCGAAGGTCGAGGAGCCCAGGATGTAGAGCGGGACGTGCGCGCCGCGGCCGGGGATGGCGTCCACCCCGGGCACCCGGGTGTCCCCGGCGAAGTAGGCCTGCAGCTCCAGCACGTCCTGCGGGAAGCGGTCCGACGAACGCGGGTCGGTGCGCATCGCGTACATCGTGTTCTGGTCCGAGCCGGGAGCGCGGCCCAGGCCCAGGTCGATGCGCCCGGGGTACATCGCGTCCAGGGTGCCGAACTGCTCGGCGATCACCAGCGGCGAGTGGTTGGGCAGCATGACCCCGCCGGCGCCGAGCCGGATGGTCGTCGTGTGCGCCCCGACGTGGGAGATCAGCACGCTGGTCGCCGAGGAGGCGATGCTCGGCATGTTGTGGTGCTCGGCGTACCAGACCCGCGTGTAGCCCTGCTCCTCCGCGCGCTGGGCCAGCGCCACGCTGGCGGCGATGCTGTCGGTGACCGTCTCGCCGGGGGCGACGGGCGCCAGGTCGAGGACGGAGAGCGGGAACGACATGAGGGTGGGGCCTTCCTGGTCGGCGCGGAGGACCTCACGGCCCTCCCCAGGTCGAACGACCTCCGCCCGGTGGCATTCCCGCTCGGGCGTCAGAGCCAGGCGGGCAGGGCGGGCAGCGGGCCGTCGGCGGTGAGGTCGGCACCCTCGGAGCGACCGGTCACCCAGGCCAGCACGGCGGGCAGCTCCCCGGAGACGGCCAGCGCTCCGGTGCCCCAGGTCCGGTCGCCGACGAACAGGACGACGTCGGGCACCTCGTCCCGGCGGTCCCACATCCGGAACACGTCGTCCACCAGTGCGGCACCCACGTCCGCGGGCACCTCGTCGAAGCCGACCCCGGCGTCCAGGTCGACCGCGTGCACCCACACCTCGCGGCACCGCATCCACGGCACCTCGGTCGCCGGGACCATCCGGCCCTGGGCGGTACGCACCTCGTGGGCCCAGGCCTCCTCCGGCAGTGCGTCCACGGCAGCGGCCAACCGGACCACCGAACCGAGCACCTCGGTGCGCAGCTGTCCCGGGGCCAGCGCGGCGGCACTGTCGATGCCCGCCGACCGGGCCTCGTTCGAGGCGTACATCGGGGTCTCCACCCCGGTGCGCGCCCAGGTCAGCAGGTTGACCAGTGCGTCGGCGTTGCGGGCGACGTGGGCCAGCAGCCGGTGCCGGGTCCAGCCGGGCAGCAGCGACGGAGCGTCCAGCTCCTCGTCGGTGAGCCGGCCCAGGGCGGTGGCCAGGTGCTCCTCCCCCGCCGCCCACCACGCCAGCACCTGCGTCGGTGCGCCCGGGGCGGTCACGGGCGCGGGCCGGCCAGCGTGCGCGCGGTGGCCGCGGCACCGTCGTCCAGAC
>JAOPVM010000418.1 GCA_025966215.1 Klenkia sp. | reverse complement strand
TGCAGCACACCGACGGCAGCTGGCGGCTCATCCAGGCCCGGGTCCTCGACCTGCGGGCCGACCCCGACGTCGGCGCCCTGGTGCTGTACTGCCGCGACGTCGGCGGACGCGCCGGGGCCAGCGACGTCGACGTCGCCCTGGTGTCGGCGACCGACCCGGTCACCGGGCTGCCCACCCGCCCCGAGCTCGTGCAGCGGATGGCCACGCTGCTGCGGGCCCGCCCCTGCCGGCCCACCGCCCTGGTCCAGCTCGGCATCAGCGGCCTCGGCGCCGAGCCACCGGACCACGTCCTGGTCGAGCTGACCACCCGCTTCGCCCGCCTGCTCCGCGGGGAGGACTGGTTGGTCCGGTCCGGCCTGCACGAGTTCGCCGTGCTCGTCGCCGGCACCGTCACCGACGCCGAGGCCGTCGCCCACCGGCTCACCCGCGCCGTCGACCCCGACAACCTGCTCGGCGGGCTGCGGCTGTCCGCCGCGGCGGGCATCTCCACCCTCGAGGACGACGTCGACGCCGGCGACGTGCTCCGCCGGGCCAGCGTCGCGCTGACCAGCGCCCGCACCGCCGGCATCGGCCGGGTCCGCCGGCACTCCGTGGCCCAGCTGATCTCCCAGAACCGCCGCGACGCGCTGCGCCGGGACCTGGCCGGCGCCCTGGAGCGCGACGAGCTGCGGCTGGTCTACCAACCGATCGTGGACCTCGCGCTGCACCGGACCGTCTCGGTCGAGGCACTGCTGCGCTGGTCGCACCCCACCTGGGGCCAGGTGTCCCCGGCGGAGTTCGTCCCGCTGGCCGAGGAGTCGGCGCTGGTGGTCACCCTCGGCCGGTGGGTGCTGCGCACCGCGACCCGCACCGTGGCCGCACTCCCGGGCAGCTCGGTGGCGGTGGCGGTCAACGTCTCGGCCCGGCACGTGCGCTCCGGAGAGCTGCTCGGCGACGTCGTCGCGGCGCTGACCGAGAGCGGTCTGCCGGCCACCCGGCTGACCCTCGAGCTCACCGAGTCCGTCGTGCTGGACGATCCCCACGTGGCCGACGAGCTCCTCGTGCTGCACCGACTCGGCGTGCGGATCGCCGTCGACGACTTCGGCACGGGCTGGTCGTCGCTGGCCTACCTGGTCGGGCTGCCCATCGACGTCCTCAAGATGGACCGGCAGTTCCTGGCCGACATCGAGCACGACCGGCAACGCCGGGCGCTGTGCCGGTCGGTCCTGCACCTGGGCACCAGCCTGGGCATGGACGTCGTCGTCGAGGGCGTGGAGACCCCGGCGGAGCTGCAGCTGCTGCGCGACATGGGCCACCGGTTCGTGCAGGGCTTCCTGCTGGCCCGGCCCCTCGAGGCCGCAGACCTGCCCGGCCGCACCGCCGCCCCGCTCCCCACCGGCAGGCCCTCGTGAGCCGGGTGCCCCGCAGCAGCCTGCTCGCCGTGCTGCTCGGCGGCCTGCTGCTGGCCCTCACGCTGCGCTGGTCCCCACCCGACGGCTCCGGCCGGCAGTGGGACAACCTCGCCCTCGGGGTGATCGCCGCGGTGGCCACCGTCCGGGGTGCGTTGCTGGTCCGCCGCATCGACGCCGGCGCCCGCGCCCCCTGGCGGCTGCTGCTGGCCTGCGGGGCGCTCTTCTCCCTCTCCGGGCTGGTCACCGGCAGCGGACTGACCCCTGCGTTCGGCGACGTCGGCATCGGCGACGTGCTGCTCGGGCTGGCCGTCGTTCTCCCCCCGGCGGCGTGCGTGCTGCTCGCCCGGCAGGTGAGCAGCACCCGCGGCCCGCGCCTGGTCGTGGACGGCCTGCTGGTCACCCTGAGCCTGCTGGTGGTCACCGACGTCCTGGTGTTCTCCGCCGGCGGCGGCGTCGCGGTCACCCCGCTGGTGATCGGCTACGGCGGTTACGCCGCGGTCGCCCTCGGCCTGGGGGGTGCGTTCTGCACCGTCTCCACCCGCGCCCTGCGCAGCTCGACGACCGCCATGGTCGTGGGCATCGCGCTGATCGGGCTGGCCTCCTCGGTGCTCGCGGTCTCCCTGCTCCACCCGCTGCCGGTGTGGCAGACCGTCGGCGACGGCGCGGTGCTGCTCGCGATGGAGGCCCTGATGCTCGCCGTGGCCGCTGCGCCGCGCACCGTCGACCCGACGGCCGACCGGCGCGCCCGGGCACCCCGGATCAACCCGATCGGCCTGGGCATCACCGTCGCGGCCCTCGTCGGGCTCCCGGTCACCCTCGCCGTCGCCGTCGTCCGCGGTCAGCAGCTCAGCGCCGTCGCGCTGGCCGGGGTGGCCGTCGTCGTCGCCCTGCTCCTGCTGCGCACCAGCCTCCGGGTACGCGACAGCGGACGACTGGTCGAGGACCTGGTGCGCACCGAGGAGGACTTCCGCGAGCTCGTGGAGTCCAGCACCGACGGGATCGCCATCGTCGACGGCGCCCTGCGGCTGCAGTTCACCTCCCGGGCCGCCCGGTCGCTGCTCGGGCTCGACGAGGCCGCCGGCGCCGGCGTCCCGCTGCTCGACGTCGTCGACCCCGGCGACCGGGAACGGGTCGGCCAGGAGCTGGCCGCCGGCGGCTCGCTGCTGCACGTCGCGGTGCCCGACGGCCACGGCGGACGCACCGAGCTCGAGATCACCCACCACGACCGGGCCGGCGGGGACCGCCGGGTGCTGCACCTGCGCGACGTCACCACCCGTCGCCGCCGCGAGCGCGAGCTGGAGCGGATGGCCTACACCGACCACCTCACCCGGGTGCCCAACCGGGCCCTGCTGTTCCAGGAGATGGGCGCCGGCACCACGGAGCGCTGCCTGCTGGTGCTCGACCTCGACGGCTTCAAGGCGGTCAACGACGACGCCGGGCACGAGGCCGGGGACCAGCTGCTGGTCGAGGTGGCCCGCCGGCTGCGCTCGGCGGTCCGCGAGCAGGACGTGGTCGCCCGGCTCGGCGGCGACGAGTTCGCGGTGCTGGTCGAGGGCACGCTGCGCGAGGCCGTGGACGCTGCGCAGCGGGTCGTCGACGCGCTGAGCCACCCCCACCGCACGCCGACCGGCACGTACGCCGTCGGCGCCAGCGTCGGGGTCGCCCAGCTGCACGCCGGCGGCGGGCAGCTCGCCTTCCGCGAGGCCGACTCGGCGTTGCGCGCGGCCAAGCAGGCCGGCAAGGGCTGCGTCCGGGTCTGGGACGACGGCCGCGGGGCGCACTCCACCGACTCCGACGTGGCCGCCGCGCTCACCGACGGGCAGGTGCAGCTGCGCTACACCCTCGCCGGGACGGCGGACTCCCCGGTGCTCGCGCTGCACGCCGTCCCGGTCTGGGTGCACCGCACCGCCGGGGTGCTGCCGGCTGCGGAGCTCTGGGCCGCCGGTGGCCGGCAGGGCCAGGACGCCGCCCTGCAGCAGTGGCTGATGACCACCGCGGCCGCCGAGGCGGCGACCCTGCCCGGTGACCTCGTCCTCGCCGTCGACCTGCCGGCCGGGCACGTGCTGCCCGAGCTGCTGGTGGACGACGTCCGTGCCGCCCTGGCCACCTCCGGGCTCCCGGCGCCCCGGCTGTCGGTGGCCGTCACCGAGGAGGCGCTGGCCATCGCCCCGGCGACCCTGCCGCGGGCCCTGCACGAGCTGCACCGCGACGGCGTCCGGATCTGCCTGGACGACTACGGCATGGGCCAGACGCTGTACAAGCACCTGTCCCGCATCCCGCTGGACGCCATCCGCGTCGACCTGTCCGCGCTGGGCGCCCGCGGCGACGAGGCCCGGGCCCTGCAGGTGCTCGCGGCCATCACCGTGACCGCCGACACCTTCGGGATCATCACGATCGTGCACGGCGTCGAGGAGACCCCGGTGCGGGACGCCGCCCTGGCCGCCGGGGTGCGGATGGTGCGCAGCCGGGCCACCCCGCAGCTGGTCGACATCGCCGCGGTGCGGGAGCTGCTGGGCGCGCCGGTCCCGGTCCCGGTCCCCCGCCGCGGCTGACGGTCAGGCCGGGTCGAACTCCGGGGCTGCAGGTGCCTCCTCGCGCCGGCCTCGGCCCTCGTCCTCGACCCGGCCCGAGCGGGCCGCCGCGACCACCACGAGCAGGGCCAGCACCGCCAGACCGGTCCACACCAGGAGCACCTCGACCGCCGACACCACGCCCCGCCCCGAACAGTCCCGAACCCGACGACCGTCGTGCGTGCGCAGATGGTGGCACGCAACCCGGGACGCCCGGCACCGGCACGCCGCTGTTGTTCACTGACCCCGTGCGGAGACCGGCGGCCACCTTCCTGGGCCACTCCACCGTCCGCCTCGAGCTGGCCGACCGGGTCGTGCTCACCGACCCGCTGCTCACCGGCGGGGTCGGTCCGCTGCGCCGCGTCGTCCCCCCGCTGGACCCGGCCACCTGGGCCGACGTCGACCTGGTGCTGATCAGCCACCAGCACGGTGACCACCTGCACCTGCCCTCCCTGCGGCGGCTGGGCCGCGGCACGCGCGTCGTCGTCCCCCGCGGTGCCGGGACGTGGCTGCGCGGCAAGGGGTTCACCCGGGTCGAGGAACTGGCGCCCGGGGACGTGCTCACCGACGGCGCGCTGACCGTCACCGGGGTGCCCGCCCACCACAGCGGGCACCGCTGGGGCCCCCGGTCCGAACGCGGCCCGGACGCGCTCGCGATGGGCCACCTGCTGACCGACGGGACGACGACGGTCTACGCGGCCGGGGACACCGACGTGTTCCCCGAGATGTCCGACCTCGGGCCGATCGACCTCGCGCTGCTGCCCGTCTGGGGCTGGGGCACCTCGCTGGGCCCGGGGCACCTCGACCCGGCCGGCGCGGCCCTGGCCTGCGCGTTGCTGCACCCGCGGCACGCCGTCCCGGTCCACTGGGGCACCCTCGCAGCCGTGGGGACTCTGACACTGCCGCGGGTGGGACCCCTCATGCGCCGGCTGCTCGTCGACCCCCCACGCGACTTCGCCGCCGCCGTCGCCGCCGCGGGCCTGGACACCACGGTCCTGGTCACCGCCCCCGGCTCCCCCGTCGCCTGGCCCCCCACCTCCTCCCCCGGAGGGGACCCGGCGTGAGCGTCACCGTCCTGGCGTCGAGCTGGACCGACGGCGGCTCGCTGGGTTACCCGGTGCTGTTCGGCGGGGTGCTGCTGGGGTCGGTCGTGCCCGTGGTCCCCACCGGGCCGTTGCTGTCGGTGGCCGCCGCGGTCGCGATGACCACCGACCGGCTGGAGATCGCCGCCGTCCTGGTGCTGGCCACCCTCGCCGCCTTCCTCGGCGACGTCGTGACGTTCTCCCTCGCCCGGTTCGGCGGGCCCTCGGCGGTCCGCTGGGTCTCCCGCGGCCAGCACGCCTCCCGGCTGGAGGAGGTGCGCACCCAGTTCCGGGCGCACGGCTGGCAGATCGTCGTCGCCGGCCGGTTGCTGCCCGCCGGCCGGATCCCGGTGCTGGTCGCCGCCGGGGCGTTGGCCTACCCGTGGCGCCGGCTGCTGCCCGCCTCGTTCGGGGCCGCACTGCTCTGGGCGGTGGCCTACTCGCTGCTCGGCGTGGTCAGCGGCGGCATCTTCGACAACCCGCTGATCGCCACCCTGGTGGCCACCGGGTTGGTGCTGCTGGTCGGGCTGGTCGGCAACCTGGTCGCCTCGCGGCGGCGGAAGCGCAAGCAGCAGGTCCAGTGAGCGGCCCGCACCGTCCCCCCGGCCGGGTGCTCACCTCCGGTCGCGCCCTCGCCCGGGTGCTGCTGGTCTGGCTGCTCGCCACCCTCGCCCTGCAGGCCCTGGACCGCTGGCTCACCGGGTTCGCCATGGTCGCGTGGTGGCAGCCCCCGGTCGCCGCGCTCATGCTCGGCGTCCTCGCCGGCGTCGTCTGGCCGTTGCTCATGCGCATCGCGCTGCCCTTCGCCTTCCTCACCCTGGGCCTGGGCGGGTTCCTGGTGCTCGGCGCGGGCGTGCTGGGGGTCTTCACCGCCATCCCCGGGGTCGAGGTCACCTCGTTCACGACGTCGGTCGTCGTCGCCGTCGCGATGGCGGGGGTGGCCGCGGTGATCAGCAGCGCACTCGCCCTGGACGAGGACGAGCTGTTCCACCGGCGGGCCCGGCGCAAGGCCGGCGACGGCGTCCGGGACGACGTCCCCGGCGTGCTGTTCCTGCAGATCGACGGCCTGGGCCACGCGATCGCCCGCCGCGCCGTGCGGGACGGCACGATGCCCACGCTCGCCGCCTGGCTGCGTGCCGACAGCCACGTGCTCACCTCCTGGCACACCGACTGGAGCTCGCAGACCGGGGCCAGCGTCTGCGGGATCCTGCAGGGGGACAACTTCGACGTCGTCGCCTTCCGCTGGTACGAGAAGGAGCGCGACCGGGTGGTCACCGTCTCCCACCCCGGGGACGCCGCGCTGGTGGAGGCCCGGCACAGCGACGGGGCCGGGCTGCTGTCGGGTGGGGGCGCCGGGCGCGGCAACCTGTTCACCGGGGACGCCGAGCACGTGTCGCTGACCATGAGCGCGCTGCCCAAGCTGGTCGCCCGCGGCTCGCGCGCGGCCGACTCCCGCTACGGGGCCGGCTACTACTCCTACTTCGCCAACCCGGTGAACACCGTGCGCACCCTGGTGGTGTCGCTGGTCGACGTGTGGCGCGAGCTGCGCGCGGCGGGCAGGCAGCGCCGGGCCGACGTCCGGCCCCGGGTACGCCGCGGGGGTGTCTACCCGCTGGCCCGGCCGGGGACGACGGTCATCGCCCGGGACGTCGTCGTCGCCGCGCTGATCGAGGACATGGTCGCCGGCCGCCCCGTCGCCTACGCCGACTTCCTGGGCTACGACGAGGTCGCCCACCACTCCGGGATCGAGCGCTACGACACCCTGGAGGTGCTGCGCAGCATCGACCAGCAGATCGGCCGGCTGTGGCGGGCCACCCAGCTGGCCCCCCGGCCCTACCACCTGGTCTGCCTGTCCGACCACGGTCAGACCCAGGGCGAGGCCTTCGCCGACCGGTTCGGCGAGACGGTGGAGGAGCTGGTCGGCCGGCTCTGCGGCGGCGCACCGCAGACCCGTCGGCACCGCGGCCGCAGCAGGCCGCTGGCGGGCCCCTCGGACAGCCGCCGCCCCGCCGAGGGCTGG
>JAOPVM010000397.1 GCA_025966215.1 Klenkia sp. | reverse complement strand
CAACGCCGTGCACTCGGCGCTCTGGCTGGTCAACACGATGCTGTCGTTCGGCGTCTTCTACGTCGTCCAGGAGGCGCCGTTCCTCGGCGCGGTGCAGATCATCGTCTACACCGGCGCCATCATGATCTTGTTCCTCTTCGTGCTGATGCTGGTCGGCCGGGACTCCTCGGACTCGGTGGTGGAGACCCTGCGCGGGCAGCGGGTCGCGGCCACCGTGCTGGGCATCGGGTTCGCCGGCCTGGTCGGTGCCGGCATCGCCGAGGCCACCCGGGACACCCCGGTGGTCGGTCTGGAGGCCGTGCAGGGCGGGGCCGGCGGAGCCGCCGACGGCAACATCCAGGCGATCGCCGAGCTGCTGTTCACCCGGTACCTGCTGGCCTTCGAGGTCACCAGCGCCCTGCTCATCACCGCCGCGGTCGGGGCGATGGTGCTGGCCCACATCGAGCGCGAGCCCGGCAGCCGGCAGACCCAGAAGGAGCTCTCCCGGGCCCGGTTCCTCACCTCCGACCGGCCGCAGACCCTGCCCGGCCCCGGCATCTACGCCCGGGCCAACTCGATCGCCGCCCCCGGCCGGCTGCCCGACGGCAGCCCGTCCGAAGCCAGCTTCGCCACCGGCGTCGAGCCGCAGGTCGTCGACGAGCTGCCGGCCTCCGACCACACCGGTGGGGGTCCCGACGGTGCCCTGGGCACCACCCGGGGCACCGGGGGTGAGCTGCGGTGACCATCGCCAACTACCTGGTGCTGGCCGCCGTGCTGTTCACCATCGGCGCCGTGGGCGTGCTCGTCCGGCGCAACGCGATCGTGGTCTTCATGTGCATCGAGCTGATGCTCAACTCGGTGAACCTGACCCTGGTCACCTTCGCGCGCTCCACCGGCACCCTCGACGGCCAGGTCATCGCGTTCTTCGTGATGGTGGTCGCCGCCGCCGAGGTGGTCGTCGGCCTGGCGATCATCATGTCGATCTACCGCACCCGCCGGTCGGCCTCGGTCGACGACGCCAACCTGCTGAAGTACTGAGCGGAGCACCGAGATGGACACCGTGCCCGCGACCGGGCTCCTGGCTGCCTCCTGGCTGCTGATCGCACTGCCCCTGGCCGGGGCCGCCGTGCTGCTGCTGGGCGGCAAGCGCACCGACCGGTGGGGTCACCTGCTGGCGATCGGCACCGTCGTCGTCGCCTTCGCCCTGGGGGTGGCCTGCACGCTCGAACTGGCGGGCTCGGAGACGACGAGCGTCGGGGTGGACCTGTTCACCTTCATCTCCACCGGCTCGCTCGACGTCTCGGCCGGGCTGTTGTTCGATCCGCTGTCGGCGGTGTTCGTGCTGCTCATCACCGGGGTCGGCGCGCTCATCCACGTCTACTCGGTGGGCTACATGGCCCACGACCCCTCACGCCGGCGGTTCTTCGCCTACCTGAACCTGTTCGTCGCCGCCATGCTCCTTCTGGTCCTGGGCGACAGCTTCGTGGCCCTCTACTTCGGCTGGGAGGGCGTCGGTCTGGCGTCCTACCTGCTCATCGCGTTCTGGTACACCCGCCCGGCCGCGGCCACCGCGGCCAAGAAGGCGTTCATCATGAACCGGGTCGGCGACGTCGGGCTGGCCCTCGCCGTGTTCCTGATGTTCGCCCAGCTGGGGACGACGTCCTACGCCGGCGTGTTCGGCTCGGTCGGCCTGCTCGCCGGCGGCACCGTCACCGCGCTGGGCCTGCTGCTGCTGCTGGGGGCGTGCGGCAAGTCCGGTCAGTTCCCGCTGCAGGCCTGGCTGCCCGACGCCATGGAGGGCCCGACCCCGGTCTCGGCGCTGATCCACGCGGCCACCATGGTCACCGCCGGGGTGTACCTGATCGCCCGCAGTGCACCGGTCTACGACGCCACCCCCACCGCGCGCACCGTCGTGCTGGTGGTCGGGGCGATCACCATCCTCATCGGTGCGGTCGTGGGCTGTGCCTACGACGACATCAAGAAGGTGCTGGCCTGGTCCACGGTCAGCCAGATCGGCTACATGTTCCTGGCCGTCGGGCTGGGCCCGATCGGCTACGCCGCCGGCATCGCGCACCTGCTCACCCACGGCTTCTTCAAGGCCGGGCTGTTCCTGGGCGCCGGGTCGGTCATGCACGCCATGGACGACCGCACCGACATGCGCGGCTTCGGTGGCCTGGCCGGGAGGATGAAGACCACCTTCGTGACCTTCGGGTTGGGCTACCTGGCGCTGATCGGGTTCCCGTTCCTGTCCGGGTACTTCACCAAGGACGCGATCATCGAGGCCGCGTTCGACCGCGGCGGCGCGTCGGGGTACCTGCTCGGCGGGATCGCCGTCCTGGGTGCCGGGCTGACCGCCTTCTACATGACCCGACTGATGCTGATGACCTTCTTCGGCCGGGCCCGCTGGTCGACCACCGGCCCCGACGCCGTGCACCCGCACGAGTCGCCGGCGGTGATGACGCTGCCGATGATCGTGCTCGCCGTCGGCTCGGTCGCCGCGGGCTTCCTCCTGGTGGAGGTCTTCCCGCTCGTCGACTGGCTGGCCCCGGTGTTCGGCGAGCCCGAGGAGGCCGCGCACGTCGTCCCGCCGCTCGTGGTGAGCGTGCTGGTCACCGTGGTGGTCGCCCTGGGCGTGCTGCTGGCCTGGGTGGTCGTCGGGCGCCGCGAGGTGCCGACGACGGCGCCCGAACGGGTGTCGCTGCCGGTCCGCGCCGCCCGCGCCGGCCTGTACGCCGACACGGTCAACGAGTCGCTGCTGATGCGGCCGGGGATGTGGCTGACCCGGGCCCTGGTCTGGGTGGACAACCGCGGCGTCGACGGCCTGGTCAACGGCATCGGCGCCGGGCTCGGCGGGTCCTCGGCCCGGCTGGGCCGCACCCAGACCGGCTTCGTCCGCTCCTACGCCCTCGGCATGCTCGGCGGCGCCCTGCTCGTCGCCGGCGCCCTGCTCGCGGTGGCCGCCGGATGACCGCCCCCACCGACCACGAGGAGCTGCTGTCGTGAGCGACTACCCCTGGCTGCTCACGATGATCGTCGTCCCGGCGGTGGGCGGCGCCGTCGTCGCGGCCCTGCCCAAGGGGCGGGACGCGCTGGCCAAGCAGGTCACCCTCGGGGTCAGCGCCCTGGTGTTCGTCCTCGCCGTGCTGGCCACCGTCGCCTTCGACACCGGCGGCGACCGGTTCCAGCTGGTCACCTCGGTGTCCTGGATCCCCGCCTTCGGGGTCGACTTCGCCCTCGGGGTGGACGGCATCGCGCTGGTGATGCTGCTGCTGGTCGGGTTCCTGGTGCCGGTCGTCGTCGTCGCCTCGTGGCGGGACACCGCGCCGGCCGGGCGCACCATGCAGGCCTACTTCGCCTGGCTGCTGGTGCTCGAGGCGTTCATGGTCGGCGTCTTCGCCGCCACCGACGTCTTCCTCTTCTACGTCTTCTTCGAGGCGATGCTCGTCCCGATGTACTTCATCATCGGCAGCTACGGCGGACCCCGCCGGCAGTACGCCGCGGTGAAGTTCTTCCTCTACAGCCTGCTCGGCGGGCTGGTCATGCTCGCCTCGGTCATCGGGCTCTTCGTGGTCAGCGAGTCCCAGCTCGGGGCGGGCACCTTCGCCTTCGACGCGCTGCGTCAGCTGGAGATCGACCCCGGCGTCCAGAAGCTGCTCTTCCTGGGCTTCTTCATCGCCTTCGCGATCAAGGCCCCGCTGGTGCCCTTCCACACCTGGCTGCCCGACTCCGGTGCCGAGGCCCCGATCGGCGGCTCGGTGCTCCTGGTCGCGGTGCTGGACAAGGTCGGCACCTTCGGGTTCCTGCGCTACTGCCTGCCGCTGTTCCCCGACGCCGCCCGGGCCTTCGCCCCCGCGGTGCTGGTGCTGGCCGTGCTGGGCATCGGGTACGCCGCGCTGCTGGCGATGGGCCAGTCGGACCTCAAGCGGCTGGTCAGCTACACCTCGATCGCACACTTCGGGTTCATCGCGCTGGGGATCTTCGCGTTCACCACCGAGGCCGGCACCGGCGCGGTGCTCTACATGGTCAACCACGGCATCGCGACCGGCGCGCTGTTCCTCGTCGTCGGGATGCTCATCGCCCGCGGTGGGTCCCGCCAGATCAGCGACTACGGCGGCGTCGCCGCGAAGGCCCCGGTGCTGGCCGGCGTGCTGCTGGTCGCGGGCCTGGCCAGCCTGGCGCTGCCGGGCACCGGGAGCTTCGTGTCGGAGTTCCTGGTGCTGATCGGGTCGTTCCCGGCCATCCCGGTCGTCACCGTGCTGGCCACCGTGGGCATCGTGCTGGCCGCGCTCTACGTGCTGCTGATGGTCCAGCGGACGATGTTCGGCCCGGCCCGCGGGCTGGTCGCCGAGAAGCCGTCCGCGTTCGCCGACCTGGGCCGCCGTGAGCTCGCCGTCGTGGCCCCGCTGATCGCGTTGATCATCGGGCTGGGGGTCTACCCGCAGCCGCTGCTGGACCTCATCGACCCGGCGGTCGCCGCCACCATGGTCGACGTCGGCTCCGACCCGGCCGGGTCGACCCCGGTGCAGGAACCCGTCACCGCCGAGCAGGGAGCCAACTGATGGGTGCGATCCAGGCGCCGTCGCTGTCGCTGGCCGCGCTGTCCCCGCTGCTGTTCGTCTTCGGGGCTGCCGCGATCGGGGTGCTGGTCGAGGCCTTCGCCCCCCGGCACGTGCGGCACCCCGTGCAGGTCGCCCTCGCCCTGGCCGGCATGGTCGGCGGGTTCGCCGCCACCCTGCTGATCGCCGGCACCGAGACCGTCACCGCCGGTGGTGCGCTCGCGATCGACGGCGCCGGGCTCTTCCTGCAGGCCACCATCACCGGCCTGGGGGCCCTCTCGATCCTGCTGTTCGCCGAACGGGGGTTGGACCCGGCACGGTCCTCCTTCGTCGCGGCGGCCGCGGTGCCGGCGGGCAGCCCCCGGGACCGCGAGCTGCTGACCAGCGAACGGGTGCAGACCGAGGTCTACCCGCTGGCGTCCTTCGCCGTCGGCGGCATGATGCTCTTCGCCACCGCCAACGACCTGCTGGTCATGTTCATCGCCCTCGAGGTGCTCAGCCTGCCGCTGTACCTGATGAGCGGGCTGGCCCGCCGCCGGCGGCTGCTGAGCCAGGAGGCGGCGGTCAAGTACTTCCTGCTCGGCGCCTTCGCCTCGGCGTTCTTCCTCTACGGGCTGGCGCTGGTCTACGGCGCCACCGGCACGATCCGGCTCTCGGAGATCCGGGCCGCGGTGACCGAGGACGGCACCGGCACGCTGCTGGTGCTCGGCCTCGGGCTGCTGGTCGTCGGGTTGATGTTCAAGGCCTCGGTCGCGCCGTTCCACACCTGGACCCCCGACGTCTACCAGGGCGCCCCCACCCCGGTCACCGCGTTCATGGCCTCCTGCACCAAGGTCGCGGCCTTCGGGGCGATCCTCCGGCTGCTCTACGTGGCCTTCGGGACGGCGGACTGGACCTGGCGGCCGCTGGTCTACGGCATCGCGATCGTGTCGATGGTGGTCGGCGCGGTGCTCGGCCTCACCCAGACCGACGTCAAGCGGATGCTGGCCTACTCCTCCATCGCGCACGCCGGCTTCCTGCTCACCGGCGTGATCGGCCTGGGCGGGGGCACCGGCTCCGGGCTCGCGGCGACGCTGTTCTACCTGCTCGCCTACGGGTTGACCACCCTGGGCGCCTTCGCCGTCGTCACCCTCGTCCGGGACGGCGACGGCGAGGCCACCCACCTCTCCCAGTGGGCCGGGCTGGCCCGCCGCTCCCCGCTGACCGCGGCGATCATGGCGTTCCTGCTCCTCGCGCTGGCGGGCATCCCGCTCACCAGCGGGTTCACCGGCAAGTTCGCCGTCTTCCGGGCGGCGATCGAGGTGGGGGCCTGGCCGTTGGCCGTGGTGGCCCTGGTGACCAGCGCGATCGCGGCGTTCTTCTACCTGCGGCTGCTGGTGCTCATGTACTTCTCCGAGCCCGCGGTCGACGGCCCCACCGTCGGCGTCCCCGGGCTGCCGACGACCGTCGTGCTGGCCGTGACCGTGGCGGCCACGCTGGTGCTCGGTGTCGTCCCGGGCTCGGTGCTGGACCTGGCCGAGTCCGCGGCCACCCTCGTCGGGTGAGCGCCGGTCGGCGGGGTGTGCGGATGCACAGCGGGCCGGCGGGTCACCGGCGTGTCACGACGTCTATCTTCGACGGTCTATGACCGGAGCCCGCACCGCCATCCCCACCGGGGGCGGGAGCCAGACGCAGCTGTGGAACCGCCCTGCCACGCCGGCCTCGACGATCGGTTCCTGGCTGCCCGAGGGGGAGCTCGGCGAGGCGCTGGCCGCAGGGCTCGCCCGGGTCGAGGACGAGCTGCAGGCCGCGGTGGTCAGCGAGCACGACTTCGTCGGGGAGACCGCAGCGCACCTGATGACCGCCGGCGGCAAGCGGTTCCGCCCGGTCCTGGCGTTGCTGGCCGCCCAACTGGGCGACGCCGACGCACCCCAGGTCGCCACCGCCGCGGTGGTCTGCGAGCTCACCCACCTGGCCACGCTGTACCACGACGACGTCATGGACGAGGCCCTCGTCCGGCGCGGTGCGCAGAGCGCGAACAGCCGGTGGAGCAACAGCATCGCCATCCTGACCGGCGACTTCCTGTTCGCCCGGGCCTCGGACCTGCTCGCCGACCTCGGCCCCGAGGCGGTCCGCGTGCAGGCCCGCACCTTCGAGCGGCTGGTCACCGGACAGATCCGGGAGACCGTCGGCCCCGCGGCCGGTGAGGACCCGATCGCCCACCACCTGTCGGTGCTGGCGGACAAGACCGGTTCGCTGGTGGCGACCTCGGCCCGTTTCGGCGCCACCTTCGCCGGGGTGGACGCCGCCCTGGTCGCCGAGCTCACCGCGTTCGCCGAGGAGGTCGGGGTGGCCTTCCAGCTCTCCGACGACCTCATCGACATCACCAGCGACAGCGGCACCTCGGGCAAGCTGCCCGGCACCGATCTCCGTGAGGGCATCGCCACCCTGCCGGTGCTGCTCGCGCTGGCCGGCGACGACCCGGCCGAGGCCCGGCTCCGCGAGCTGGTCGCCGGACCGGTCACCGACGGCGCGGACCACGCCGAGGCCCTGGGGCTGCTGCGCGCGTCGGCCTCGCTGGGCCGCGCGGCCGAGGTGCTGCAGTCCTACGCCGACCGTGCCCGCACCCGGTTGACCGCCGTCCCCGAGGGTGACGTGCGCGAGGCGCTGGACGCGCTCTGCGACTACGTGGTGACCCGCTCCGCGTAGCCGGCGCGATCCAGGGACGATGGGTCCATGACCCGTCGCACCGCCCGCGTGACCGCTGCCCTCGCCGGGGCCGTCCTGCTCGCCGGGTGCGGCTCGTCCGCCTCCGGGGAGTCCGAGGCCGACGCCGCGGGCAGCAGCCCTCCGGCCGGCGCTCCCACGCTCGACGTGCAGACCGTGCTGGACGGCCTGGACCACCCCTGGGACGTCGCCCAGGCCCCCGACGGCACGCTGCTGGTCGACGAGCGCGACGGCGGGTTCACCGCCGTGCTCCCCGACGGGTCCAGCCGGCAGGTCGAGGCGGACTTCGACGACCTGTGGGCCGACGGCGAGACCGGTCTGATGGGCCTGGTGCTCAGCCCGGCCTTCGCCGAGGACCGCACGCTGTTCACCTGCCAGGGCGTCACCGACGGCGGCGCGGACGGTGGCCCGGGCATCGAGGTGATCGGCTGGACCGTCGACGAGGGCTGGACGGCGGCGACCCGGGTGGCCGACCCGCTGGTCGGTCAGATCCCGGTGAACGCCGACTCCGGCCGGCACGGCGGCTGCCGGTTGCGCTTCGACGAGGCCGGCCAGCTGCTCGTGGGCACCGGGGACAACGCGCTCGGCACCAACCCGCAGGACCTCTCCACGCTGGCCGGCAAGCTGCTGCGGGTCGACCCGCAGACCGGCCGACCCTCGACGGACAACCCGTTCCTGGAGCTCACCGACCCGACCTCGCACCCGATCGTGGGCTACGGGCACCGCAACGTGCAGGGCATCGCCGTCCAGCCCGGCACCGGCGCCGTCTACACCGCCGAGCAGGGCAGCCAGGTCGACGACGAGGTCAACCTGGCCGAGGACGGCGGCAACTACGGCTGGGACCCGGTGGGCTCGGGTGAGTACGACGAGAGCGTCCCGATGACCGACACCGAGATCCCCGGCGCGATCCAGGCCGTCTGGTCCTCCGGCGACCCGACCATCGCGGTCTCCGGCATCACCTTCCTCGACGGCGAGGAGTGGGGCGCCTACGACGGGCTGCTGCTGCTCGGCGTGCAGAAGGACACCGGGGTGCTGGCGCTCCGGCTGGCCGGGGACGGCAGCCTGGTCGAGCAGTTCCGCATCCCGGAGCTGGAGGGCACCTACGGCCGGGTGCGCAGCCCGCAGCTGGGCAGCGACGGCGCGCTCTACCTGACCACCGACAACGGCGAGGGTGCCGACCAGCTGCTGCGGGTCACCCCCGCGAGCTGACCCGCTCGGGCACCGGGAGGTCGGCCGGCAGCAGCGGGCACGGCACCGGCGTCCCCCAGCGGGTGTGCAGCGGCAGCACCCCGGCCCAGTCCGCGGCGGGGGTGCGCAGGTCGCGCTCGTCCTCGCCGGGGGGGCCGGTGCGGGTCTTGACGCTGGCCTCGGTGAGGTCCAGCGCGAGGACGGCCGTCGCCGCGAGCTCCCGGCGGTCGGGCTGCCGGGTGGCCGTCCACGAGCCGGGGGCCAGGTGCTCGGTGAGGACCGCCAGAGCGTGCCACCGCTCGTCGGGGTCGGTGACCGGTCGGGCGGTGCCCTGGACGACGGCCGAGCGGTGGTTCATCGAGTGGTGGAAGGCCGACCGGCTGTACACGATCCCGTCCACGTGGGTCACGGTGAAGCACACCGGCAGCCCGCCCCCGGCGGCCCGCAGCGTCGCCGCGCCGGTCGAGCCGTGCAGGTAGAGGGTGTCGCCGTCCCGGCCGTAGGCGGTGGGCAGCACGAGCGGGCCGGTCGGCATCGCCAGGCCCAGGTGCCCGACCAGGCCGGCGTCGAGCAGGTCGTACAGCTCGGCGCGGTCGCTGCGGGCCCGGATGGCGTTGCGACGCACGGTCGAGCGGGGGGTGGGGGACAGCGGGGTGGTCACCGGTCCAGCCTGACCCGCGCTGTGGCATCCTCCGAGAGCCAATCCCGCGCTGTTCGGGCAGTCCACTCCAGCGAGGTGTCCGTGGTCGACGTCCCGCCGCTGGTGGTGGACCGTGCCGCCGGCACCCCGCTGGCCGTGCAGCTCGCCGACGGCCTGCGGGAGGCCACCGCCGACGGCGCCCTGCGCGCAGGGGACCGGCTGCCCTCGACCCGCGAGCTGGCTGCGCTGCTGGGGGTCAGTCGGACCGTCACCGCCGGGGCCTACGACCAGCTCCTGGCCGAGGGCTGGCTCGAGGGCCGCCGCGGGGTGGGCACCTTCGTCGTCGGCACCCCGCAGCCGGCACCGTCCCCCGCCCGCGCGGCCCGGGTGACCCCGGCGGCCGACGTGGTCGACCTGCGGCCGGGGGCGCCGTGCCTGGAGG
>JAOPVM010000382.1 GCA_025966215.1 Klenkia sp. | reverse complement strand
CCAGCGTGGATCAGGTGACCTGATCCAAGGCTGGCCTCCCTCAGCAACGTTGGTGAGGGTGGCCAGACGTGGATCAGGAGACCTGATCCACGCTCAGGGGCGCCGGACGGCCGCCGGGGCGAGCATGACGGCGCCGGCGGGGACGTCGCGGACGACGGTGGCGTTGGCCCCGATCACCGCGTCGTCGCCCACGTGCACCGGCCCGACGACGACGGCGCCCGCCCCGATCCGCACCCGGTCGCCGATGACGGGTTGGCCGCGGCCGGTGTGGCCCACGGTGACCTGCTGGTTGACCCAGCAGTCCTCCCCCACCGTGGCGGCGGTGAGCGTGGTGGCGAAGCCGTGCTCGATGAACAGCCCCGGGCCGATGACCGCGGCGTTCAGGTGCAGCGTGGGCAGTGGCCGCCAGAGGGCCCGGAGCAGCGCCCGCAGGGCCCAGGGCAGCGGGGTCAGCCGGAAGTGCACCAGCGAGCGGAACTCCGGGTGCCGGGCGACCAGCCAGCCGAACCGGGCCCGGGGCGACAGCGCCGCCACGTCCGGGCGGCGCAGGCACTCGGCCCACCGGTCGGCGTCCCGGCGCAGGTACGGGCCGGCCTCGGCACGCTGCACCACCGCCCACAGCGGGGCGGCTGCCAGGGCGCCGGCCCACACGGCCGACCGGGACGTCACCGGACCATGGTGGCAGCGGGGCGGCCGACCCACCCGGGTGCCCTGCGCCAGCGGTCTCCCGCGCCCGTGCCCGTCTGCGGCACCCGCGCCGGTCCCGGGGCAGGGCGTGGTGACCGGACACCAGGACCCGTCCGCCCGTCCACGCCGGAGGGGCGCTGAGCCTCAGCGCAGCTCGGTGCCCTTGGTCTCCTTGAGGGTGAGGATGACGCCGAAGGCCACGGCCGCGGCCACGGCGACGTAGCCGAAGAAGAAGACCGGGTGCCCGGCCTCGGACAGCGCGGTGATCACCAACGGTGCGGTGCCGCCGAAGAGCGCGACCGTGAGGTTGTACCAGGACCCGATGCCGGTGGCCCGCAGCTCGGTCGGGAAGAGCTCGCTCATCACCGCCGGGGCCAGCGAGGCCATCATCGCGTAGAGCGACAGGCCGACCGAGAACACGACGATCAGCGAGAACAGGTTGTCCTGGACCAGGAACGACAGCGGGATGATCAGCACCGCCATCGCCCCGGACCAGACGAGCATCTGCGGCTTGCGCCCGATCCGGTCCGACAGCGCACCGAACGGGTAGCAGAGCGCGACGAACAGCGCGGTGCCGATCGACAGGGCGATGAAGACCTCGTTGCCGTCGGCCCCGCGGGTCTTGACCGCGAACGGCGTCAGCGCACTGAAGAACGTGTAGTACGACAGCGTCGAGAGCAGGGTGAACGCGCAGAGCTGCAGCACCGCCCGCGGGTGGTGCCGGATGGTCTGCATCAGCGGGTTCTTGGTGGCCCGGGCCTTCTCCGCGTTCTCCTCGAACTGGTCGGTCTCGACCAGCGAGCGCCGCAGGTACATGCCCACGAAGCCCAGCACGCCGCCGATGCCGAAGGCGATCCGCCAGCCGTAGGCCTGCAGCTGCTCGTCGTCCAGCACGCTGGTGAGCAGCACGCCCAGCAGCGAGGCCAGCAGCAGCGCGGTACCGGTGGACACGTAGAAGAACGCCGAGTAGCGGCCGCGGCGGGACGGCGGGGCGATCTCGGCCAGGTAGGCCGAGGCGTTGGAGACCTCACCGCCCAGGCTCATGCCCTGCGCGATGCGGGCCAGCAGCAGCAGGATCGGGGCGAACCAGCCGACCTGCTCGTAGGTGGGCAGCACGGCGATCACCTGCGACCCGCCGGCCATCAGCAGGATCGTCACCAGCATGCCGGCCTTGCGGCCCTTGAGGTCGGCGAAGCGGCCCAGCACGTACCCGCCGAGCGGGCGGAAGAAGAAGGCCAGCGCGTAGGTCGAGGTGGCCCCGATCAGGGCCAGCGCCTGGTTCTCGGCCGGGAAGAACTGACCGGCGAAGTAGACGACGAACGTGGCGTAGACGGTCCAGTCGAACCACTCGACGGCGTTGCCGATGCTGGCCGAGACCAGTGTCTTCACCGGCAGCTTGTGCTGCCCGGTCTCGGTGCCCTGCTGCTGCACGGTGCTGGCCACGGGGACTCCCGTCGGTGGGCGGCTGGGTCTCGGGCGAGGGTAGTGACCCAGGACTCAGCTCGCTCACCGACGGGGCACATCGTCAGGTGACGGCGTACTCCGCGCCGTCGTCGACCACGTCGTCGTCCTGGCCGTCGTCGTCGCTGTCGTCGCCGTCCTCGGGCTCGGCGACCGCCTGGTCCACCGACGGGTCGAAGGACCCGTCGCCGTCGGTGTCGGCGTAGAGGGTGGCCTCCAGGTCGGCGTCACCGTCCAGCGGCGGGGTCAACGAGACCTGCACGTCGGTCGAGGTCCCGGCGTCCACGGCGGTGGTGCCCAGGACGGCGCCGTCGTCGCTGCGGTCGTCGTCGTCCACGGTGACGACGACGAAACCGGCCCCGGGTGCGCTCACCCGGGCGATCGAGGCGGAGTCCCCGCCCCCGGCCTGGTCCTCGAGGTCGATCTCGGCGGCAGCGCTGCTGCCCCCGGTGGCGGCGCCCCCGGACGAGGCGGAGGCCGAGCTGGAGGTGGCCGAGGGCGGGGACGCCGACGACGCGGAGGACGCGTTCGCGGCTCCGACGACGTCGTCGCCGGAGCCGCACGCGGAGAGGACGAGGAGGCCGGCGGCGGCGGGGAGGGCGAGGAGCAGTCGGCGGGGGGTCATGGGCAGGATGCTCCTCAGGGACCCCGAGGTCGGCATGAGGAGACGATGAGAGCCGTCTCATGGGGCCCGGCAGGCGTAGCCGCAGGTGGGTCAGGGCATGGCACGGGCTGGCGTCGTCGGGCGGACCCGGCGGCGCACCACCGCGAGAGGAGCACCGTGCCCGAGAACGGGACGACAGACAGCGACCTGCCCCCCACCATCTTCGTGCTCTACGGCGCCACCGGTGACCTCGCCCGGCGCATGGTGCTCCCGGCCTTCTTCCAGCTGGCCCAGTACGGCCTGCTGCCCGCGGAGTGGCGGCTGGTCGGCAACGGCCGGGGCGACGTCTCCCACGAGGACTTCCAGGGCCGCGTCAAGGACGCGCTCGCCGAGTTCGGCCCGCAGCCCGAGGAGGGCCCGTGGGAGGAGTTCTCGAAGAACCTGCGCTTCGCCGGCGGCGGCTTCGACGAGAGCGACCCCGGCAGCCTGCTCGACGTCCTCGAGGAGACCAGGGCCGAGATGGCCGGGGACCCCCAGCACGTGCACTACCTCGCCGTCCCCCCGACCGCGTTCGAGAAGCTGACGAAGGGCCTGCAGGAGCACGGCCTGACCGAGGGCTCGCGGGTGGTCTACGAGAAGCCCTACGGCACCGACCCGCAGTCCTTCCGCGAGCTCGACGAGCTGGTGCTCTCGGTGCTCGAGGAGGAGCAGGTCTTCCGGATCGACCACTTCCTCGGTAAGGAGGGCACCCAGGACCTGCACGTGCTGCGCTTCGCGAACGGGCTGTTCGAGCACGTCTGGGACCGCGAGCACGTGCACCAGGTGCAGATCGACGTCCCGGAGACCCTGGACGTCAGCCAGCGTGCCGACTTCTACGACGCCACCGGCGCCACCCTGGACATGCTGGTCACCCACCTGTTCCAGGTCGCGGCCGAGGTCGCGATGGAGCCCCCGGTCGACCTGTCCCCGGAGTCCCTGCAGGACGCCCGCGAGTCGGTGCTCGCCGCGTTCCGGCCGCTGACCGCCGAGGACGTCGTGCTCGGCCAGTACGAGGGCTACACCGACATCGACGGGGTCCCCGACGACTCGACGACCGACACCTTCATCGCGGCGCGACTGTGGATCGACACCGACCGCTGGCGCGGCGTGCCCTTCCTGCTGCGCACCGGCAAGAGGCTGGCCGCCGACGAGCAGCGGGTGTTCCTGCTGATGCA
>JAOPVM010000377.1 GCA_025966215.1 Klenkia sp. | reverse complement strand
GATGGCGGTGAGCTGGTCCACCCAGGCGATGAGGGCCCGCAGAGAGTTGCTGTGCCCGACGACGAGCACCGTGTGCCCGGTACGCAGGTCCGGCAGGACGGCTCCCCGCCAGTAGGGCAGCACCCGGTCCTGCACCTCCCGCAGGCTCTCCGCGCGCGGCAGGAGGCCGACCGGGACACCTGCGTACCGGGGGTCGAGGGCAGGGTCACCGGAACCTCCGCGAGGCACCGGCGGCGGCCGGCCGTCGTAGGACCTCCGCCACCGCTGCACCTGGTCGGGGCCGTACTGGGCCACGACTGCCGACCGGTCTCGGCCCTGCAGGGCCCCGTAGTGCCGCTCGTTGAGCCGCCAGGAACGCCGGACGGGGATGTCGGTGACCTGTCCGGCCTCGCAGGCGAGCGCACCGGTGTCGATGGCCCTCGCCAGCACCGACGTGTGCAGCCTGGTGGGCGAGAGCCCTGCTGCACGCAGGAGCGCCCCGCTGCGACGTGCCTGCTCGCGACCACGCTCGGTCAGCGGCGCGTCGGCCCACCCGGTGAACCGGCCGGCGGCATTGCCGTCGCTCTCACCGTGGCGGAGCAACACCAGGCAGGTCATGCGCCGACCCTAGCGAGACCGGGGCCGATGTGGTCGAATGGACTAACCATAGTGGAACACATTCCGTCCCGCGGTCGTCGACCGTGGGCCACACGGAGGGACATCGCCCGTGCCGAAGGTCAGTTTCGTGCACAGCGACGGGACCGAGCGGGTCATCGATGCTGTCGTGGGTGACTCGGTGATGATCACGGCCGTCCGCAACGGCGTCCCCGGGATCATCGGGGAGTGCGGCGGCAACGCCTCGTGCGCCACCTGTCACGTGTGGGTGCGCGAGGAGTTCGTGCCCGCGGTGGGCGAGCCCGGGGACGTGGAGGAAGACCTCCTCGACATGGCCGTCTCCGAGCGCCGGGACGGCAGCCGACTGTCCTGCCAGATCCAGTTGGGGCTCGAGCTCGACGGACTGACCGTCGACATCCCGCCGATCCAGCCCTGACCCACGGGCGGCCGGCCCGAATCGCACCACGACCACCAGTCCCGAGCGACGTCGTCGCGTCGGGGCGCCGGATGAGGGGAACACCGTGCTCCGTCAGGACATCAACGACATGCTCACCCAGACCGGGCCGGGGACGCCCATGGGCGACCTGTACCGCCAGTACTGGATGCCGGCCTGTCTGGCCGAGGAACTGCCCGAGGACGGCTGCCCACCGATCCGCCTGAAGCTGCTGTCCGAGCGGCTGGTCGCCTTCCGGGACAGCTACGGCAACTACGGGCTGATCGACGAGTTCTGCGCCCACCGCGGAGCCTCGCTCTGGTTCGGCCGCAACGAAGAGGGTGGGCTGCGCTGCCCGTACCACGGCTGGAAGTACGACTCGACGGGCCAGTGCGTGGACGTGCCCTCCGAGGCCGACAACAGCAGTTTCGCCGAGAACGTCCGCCTCACGTCCTACCCCCTGGTCAAGATCGGGGACATCCTGTGGACGTACATGGGCGATCCGGCCTCGCAGCCGCCGTTGCCCGAGTGGGAGTTCGCCCTCGTTCCCGCTGAGCAGACCTACACGTCCAAGCGGTGGCAGCAGTCCAACTGGTTGCAGGCCTTCGAGGGTGGCATCGACTCCAGCCACGTCACCTTCTTGCACTCGGGTGGGCTGAAGACCGATCCGCTCTTCAAGGGCGCCAAGGGCAACGAGTACAACGCCAACGACAAGAAGCCCTTCTTCGAGGTCGCCGACTCACCCGGCGGCTTGTTCGTGGGGGCACGTCGCAACGCCGAGGAGGGCAGCTACTACTGGCGGATCACGCCGTGGGTCATGCCCTCCTTCACCATGGTGCCGCCGCGCGGCGACCACCCGATCCACGGCCACTTCTGGATCCCGATCGACGACGAGAACTGCTGGGCCTACAGCTACGACTACCACCCGATGCGTGCTCTGACCGCCGAGGAGCGGCAGGCCATGATCGACGGTCACGGCGTGCACAGCGAGAACATCCCCGGCACCTACCGTCCGGTCGCCAACATGGACAACGACTACCTGATGGACCGCGAGGCGCAGAAGCGCGGCGAGTACTACTCCGGGGTCAAGGGGATCGCGATCCAGGACTCCTCGCTGCAGGAGAGCATGGGCCCGATCGTGGACCGCACCAAGGAGCGCCTGGTGCCGGCCGACAGCGGCATCATCAAGGCCCGGCAGAAGCTGTACCGCGCGGCCAAGGCGCTGCGGGAGAACGGGACCACCCCGCCGGGTGTGGACCCCGCCCACCACCACGTGCGGTCCGCCGCGGTCGTCCTCCCGCAGGCGGAGGCGTTCCTGGAGGCGGCCGCCGAGGACGTGAAGGTCCGTCCGGGCGTGGGGGTGTCGTCGGTCTGATGGGCATCGAGACCAGCCTGCTCAGCAGTTGTGCCCGAGCGGCCACCGCCGCCGAGGCCGGCTACCGGATCGACCGCCCCATCGCGCCCTCCCGAGCGGGCCGGGTGATCGCCCTGGACGAGGGAGCCGCCCGGGTCCTGGAGCGGACCGCCCAGCACTCGTGGGCCAACGCCCGGTTCTACGTCTGCCGGCCCGCGGCCGGCAGTGCCGGGAGCATCGTGTTGTCCGGGATCGACGGCGGGCCGGCCACGCTGGCCGACGAGCTGGCCAGCGCGTCGGTGGTGGTGATGGTCGCGACGTCGGACGAGGGCGCCGAGTGCGCGTACGCGCTGGGCAAGGCGTGCTGGGAACGGGGTGTGCAGACCGCGGGCCTGGTGCTGGGCGAGGGAACGCACCAGGGGACCGCGGCATCAGCTGCGGTGGCAGCGCTGCGCCCGCACGCGCGGGTGCTCCTGCCCTCGGCGGACGAGACCGACGTCGTGGACGTCCTGACCGCGCTGCGCGTCTGAGGCGTCGACATGGACCAGGCGGCAGTGACCCTGCGCGGGCTGCAGGACATGAAGGTGCAGCGTCGGAAGATCGTCGGGGTGGTTGCCTGGGACTACCAGATCGCCCGGATCGTGGACCGCGCAGGCGTGGATCTGGTGTCCGTCGGCGACACCGTCGGTGTCAACCTGTGGGGTCACACGAACCCGCTCGAGGTGACGATGGAGCAGATGCTGGTCGTCGCCCAGGCCGTCCGGCGGGGGGTGCGGCGAGCTCTGGTCAGCGTCGACTTCCCGTTCGGGCCGCTGCAGGAGGGTCCGGTCGAGGCCGTGCGCGCAGCGATCCGCTTCGTCAAGGAGGCGGGGGTGGACCTGGTCAAGCTCGACGGCGCCGCTGACCACCTGGACGCCGTGGAGGCCGTCACCCGTAGCGGGATCCCGGTCTTCGCGCAGTTCGGCATCACCCCCCAGACCGCACTGCGCTACGGCATCGCCTACAAGTCGGTCCCCTCGGCCGACGACACGGTGCCCGACGAGCTCACCGATGACCTCATCGCGCAGGCCCGGCGGCTGGAGGAGGCCGGGGCGGCCCTGCTGAACTTCACCAACTCCGGACCCGTGGTGGGGGCTGCCGTCGCCGGCGCCGTGTCCGTCCCGGTGCTGGGCGGTTTCGGTGGCGGGCCGTGGTTGGACGGCCGGATGCGGATGGTCCACGCCGCCATCGGCTACGCGGCCTCGGCCGTGGACGGCACCACCGACAGCTACGTCAACGTCGCCGAGCTCACCTTGGGTGCGATCACGTCCTACGCCGAGGACGTCAGGTCCGCCCGTCAGCTGCCCGGCGGCATCCCGATGCCCCCACCCCCTGCCTGACCCCGGAAGGAGTCCGCTCATGCCCACGGCCGTGATCGACGGGATCCCCACGCGCTACGAGGTCACCGGAGAGGGGCCACCGCTGCTGATGTTCTCTCCGGGGGGCTTCGACTCGACGCTGGAGAGCTGGCGGACCGTCGGCACCTACAAGCGTCTCGCCCTGCTGGAGCAGCTGGGCACAGCCTTCACCTGCATCACCTTCGACCGGCGGGAGTCGGGGCATTCGGGGGGGAGGGTCGAGCGCCTCACGTGGGCGGACTACGTCTCGCAGGGGCGGGGACTCCTCGACCACCTCGGCATCGACCGGGCCCACCTGATGGGGGGCTGCGTGGGGTGCTCGACGGTGGCCACGTTCGCCGTGCAGCACCCGGAACGTGTGTCGAGCATGGTGCTGTACTCCCCGGCCGGCGGTGTCCACTACCGGATGAAGCAGCATGCCCGTTTCGCCGCCCACCGCGCCTTCGTCGAGGACGAGGGGCTGCCCGCGGTGGTCGACCTGGTCATGGGCTCAACAGCGGGTTTCACCGCGGATCCCCGGGTGGGTCCGTGGAACAGCGTCATCCGGACGGACGCCGCCTTCGCCGAGCGGTACCGGGTGCTGGACCGGGACCGCTACGGGGTGACGGTCACCGCGACGGCGCGGTTGATGTTCGACCGGGACACCGTGCCCGGCCCGGAACCCGAGGACCTTCTCGGGTGCGACGTCCCGGCCCTGATCGTGCCGGGCCAGGACGCGTCCCATGCCCCGTCGGCAGCTCGCTACCTGCAGGAGTGCCTGCCCGTGCACGAGTTCTGGGACGTACCGGTGGCCGAGCAGACCGCGGCGAACGCCCCGGCCGAGGTCATGAGCTTCCTGCAGGCCCACTGACCCGTCCGTGTGGCGTGCGACAGCACACCCGCCCGGGGGGAGGCCTCGGGCGGTGAACTCCAACGAGGGAGATCCACCATGTCGACCAGGAACAACACGCGACGGCGCACCACGACCCGCTTGGGCGCCGTCGTCACCGCGGCGCTGCTGATGAGTGCGTGCGGGTCCGGTGGCGGCTCGGACCCCGAGGCCCTCTTCGAGGGCGAGGACATCGACCTGGTCGTCCCCTACGAGCCCGGTGGCGGGTACGACGCCTACGCCCGGGCCCTGGCCCCGGCCCTGGAGGAGTGCCTCGGGGCGACGCTGGTCGTCAGGAACGAGCCGGGGGCCGGTGGCCTGGTGGCCAGCAACCGGACTGCTGCTGCGGGCCCACGGGACAACCGCATCCAGATCGTCAACACCGTGGGGCTGGTGTCCGCGCAGATCGCCGAGGCCGAGGGCGCGCAGTTCGACCTCAACGACCTGAACTGGTTGGGCCGGATCTCCTCGCCGCCCAACGTGTTGGTCGTGGCGCAGGACAGCCCCGTGGAGTCCTTCCAGGACCTCGTGGACAGCGCGGACCCCGTGCAGTTCGTGGCTCAGGGGCCCGGGGCCAACGACTACATCGGCCCGAACATCCTGGCGCAGGCCTACGAGTTCCCCTACGAGATCATCACCGGGTTCGCGGGGGCCCCGGAGGCGCGGACAGCGGTCATCGCCGGCAACGCCGATGCCCACGTGTTGCCCATCGACTCCCAGCTGGCCGCCATCGAGGCCGGCGACGTGCGCCCGCTCGTGACGGTCGCCGAGGAGCCCGACCCCCTGCTGCCGGACACCCCGACGATCTACGAGACCGAGCCGCCCACGGATGAGGCCCGGACCATCATCGACAACCTGATCGCCCTGGGGGAGACCGGCCGCGGTCTGATGGCCTCACCGCAGATGGAGGAAGACCGCGTCACGGCACTGCGGGAAGGGTTCCAGTGCGCGGTCGAGGACGCCGACACCGTGGCCGAGCTGGAGGACCAGCAACGGCCCCTGGACGCCCTGAGCGGTGCCGACACCGCAGCGTTGGTGGCCGAGGTGCTGGACGGACCGGAGGGGTTCCGCGAACTCGTGGTCGACAGCTACTGACCTCGGCGGCGGTGGGTGCGTTCCTGGCGCGTGCCCACCGCCTGGGTCAGGACCGTCCCCGGCGGTGTTCCAGGTCGGAGATCTGCGCCAGCCTGCGGGCGTGCACGCCCCCGGTGAAGTCCGTCGTCAACCACGTCCGGGTGATCGCGCGGGCCTGGTAGGAGGTCACGACCTTGGCGCCGAGCACCAGGACGTTGGCGTCGTTGTTGGCCCGGGAGATGCGGGCGTGGAACACGTCGATGCACAGTCCCGCCCGGATCCCGGGGATCTTGTTGCAGGCGATGGTCTCTCCCATGCCACTGCCTCCGACGACGATCGCCCGATCGACCGAACCGGAGACCACGAGATCGCAGACCTCGACGCACAGCGGTGGGTAGTCCACGACGTCGGCGCCCTCGGGTCCCCGGTCCTCGACGACATGGCCGTCCGCGCGGATCCAGGCGGCCAGCTCCCGCCGGAGTCGGTGCCCGTTGTGGTCGGAGACCAGAGCGATGCGCACGGTCCTGCTC
>JAOPVM010000016.1 GCA_025966215.1 Klenkia sp. | reverse complement strand
AGGCCCGCCGTCCCGACCCGACCGACCCGGCCTGCCCCGCAGTCGCCGCGGTCTGCGTCTACGGCGAACTGGCCGGGGTCGCCACCGAGGCCCTGGCCGGCACCGGCATCCACACCGCCGCGGTGGCCACCGCGTTCCCGTCGGGGCGGGCCAGCCGGGCGGTCAAGCTCGCCGACGTGCGGGACGCCGTGGGCAACGGTGCCGACGAGATCGACATGGTCATCGACCGCGGGGCCTTCCTGGCCGGTCGGTACCTCGACGTGTTCGACGAGATCGTCGCGGTCAAGGAGGCCTGCGGGTCCGCCCACCTCAAGGTGATCCTGGAGACCGGGGAGCTGCGCACCTACGACGCCGTCCGCCGGGCCTCCTGGCTGGCGATGCTGGCCGGCGGGGACTTCATCAAGACCTCCACCGGCAAGGTGTCCCCCGCAGCGACCCTGCCGGTCTGCCTGGTGATGCTCGAGGCGGTCCGGGACTACCGCGCCGCGACCGGGATCCAGATCGGCGTCAAGCCCGCCGGCGGCATCAAGACCACCAAGGACGCCGTCAAGCACCTGGTGATGATCAACGAGGTGGCCGGCTCGGACTGGTTGAGCCCCGACTGGTTCCGCTTCGGCGCCTCCAGCCTGCTCAACGACCTGCTCCTGCAGCGTCAGAAGCTCCGCACCGGCCACTACTCCGGCCCCGACCACGTGAGCGTCGACTGATGACCTTCTTCGAGTACGCCCCCGCCCCCGAGTCCCGCTCGGTCGTCGACGTCCGGCCCAGCTACGGGCTGTTCGTCGACGGCGAGTTCACCGACGGCCAGGGCGCCCCCCTGAAGACCGTCAACCCGGCGACCGACGAGGTGCTCAGCGAGATCGCGGTGGGCACCGACGCCGACGTCGACCGCGCCGTCCGCGCCGCCCGCCGGGCCTTCACCCGGGTCTGGGGCCCGATGCGCCCGGCCGACCGGGGCAAGTACCTGTTCCGGATCGCCCGACTGCTGCAGGAGCGGGCCCGGGAGTTCGCCGTCCTGGAGACCCTGGACAACGGCAAGCCGATCACCGAGTCCCGCGACGTCGACGTCCCCCAGGCCGCGGCGCACTTCTTCTACCACGCAGGCTGGGCCGACAAGCTCGAGCACGTGGGCCTGGGCGCCGCCCCCCGCCCGCACGGCGTGGCCGGGCAGGTCATCCCGTGGAACTTCCCGCTGATGATGCTGGCCTGGAAGGTGGCCCCGGCGCTGGCGGCGGGCAACACCGTCGTCCTCAAGCCGGCCGAGACCACCCCGCTGACCGCGCTGTTGTTCGCCGAGGTCTGCCAGCAGGCCGACCTGCCCCCGGGCGTGGTCAACATCGTGACCGGCGCCGGTGACACCGGTCGCGCCGTCGTCGAGCACCCCGACGTCGACAAGGTGGCCTTCACCGGGTCGACCGAGGTCGGCAAGCAGATCGCCCGCTCGATCGCCGGCACCTCCAAGGCGCTGACCCTGGAGCTCGGCGGCAAGGCGGCGAACATCGTCTTCGACGACGCCCCGGTCGACCAGGCCGTGGAGGGCATCGTCCGCGGCATCTTCTTCAACCAGGGCCACGTGTGCTGCGCAGGTTCCCGGCTGTTGGTCCAGGAGTCGGTGCACGACGAGGTGGTGGCTGCGCTGCAGCGCCGGATCGGCACGCTGCGGGTGGGCGACCCGATGGACAAGAACACCGACATCGGCGCGATCAACTCCCCCGAGCAGCTGGCCCGGATCCGGGAGCTGGTCGGCATCGGCGAGGCCGAGGGCGCCCACCTCTGGCAGCCCGACGGCGACCTGCCCGAGCGCGGCAACTGGTTCAAGCCGACGGTCTTCACCGACGTGTCCCCGGCGCACCGCATCGCCCGGGACGAGGTGTTCGGCCCGGTGCTGTCGGTGCTGACCTTCCGCACCCCCGACGAGGCCGTCGCCAAGGCGAACAACTCCCTCTACGGGCTGTCGGCCGGCATCTGGTCGGAGAAGGGCTCGCGGATCCTGTCGGTCGCCAACCAGCTCCGGGCCGGGGTGGTGTGGGCCAACACGTTCAACCAGTTCGACCCGACGTCGCCGTTCGGTGGCTACAAGCAGTCCGGCCACGGCCGCGAGGGTGGCCGCATCGGCCTGCGCGCGTACCTGAAGGAGTCCTGATGAGCGACCGGTTGGCCGTGCGCAAGACCTACAAGCTGTACGTCGGCGGGACGTTCCCCCGCTCGGAGTCCGGGCGCACCTACGAGGTCGCCGACAGCCGGGGCCGGTTCGTGGCCAACGCCGCCCGTGCCTCCCGCAAGGACGCCCGGGACGCCGTCGTAGCCGCGCGCGGCGCGTTCGGGAAGTGGTCCGGCGCGACGGCCTACAACCGCGGGCAGGTGCTGTACCGGGTCGCCGAGGTGATGGAGGGCCGCGCCGCGCAGTTCGCCGACGAGGTCGCCGCGGGCGAGGGCCTGTCGGCGACGAAGGCCCGGGCCGCCGTGGACGCCGCGATCGACCGGTGGGTCTGGTACGCCGGGTGGACCGACAAGCTCGCCGCCGTCCTGGGGGGTACGAACCCCGTCGCCGGGCCGTACTTCGACTTCTCGATCCCGGAGCCCTCCGGGGTGGTCGCGGTGCTGGCGCCCCAGCGGTCCTCACTGCTCGGGCTGGTCAGCGTGCTCGCGCCGGTGCTGGCCACCGGGTGCACCGCGGTCGTCGTCAGCTCGCTGGACCGGCCGCTGCCGGCGATCACGCTGTCGGAGGTGCTCGCCACCTCCGACGTGCCCGGTGGGGTGGCCAACCTGCTCACCGGCGACGCCGTCGAGATCGGCCCCTGGTTGGCCGAGCACGCCGACGTCGACGGCATCGACCTGGCCGGCACGTCCGGCGCGGTCGCGATGGAGCTGGAGCGTTCGGCGGCCGGCACGCTCAAGCGGGTGCTGCGGACGACGGCCGAGGAGCCCGACTGGACGGCCGACCCCGGCCTGCACCGGATGACCCCGTTCCTGGAGACGAAGACGGTCTGGCACCCGATCGGGCTCTAGCGGTCGCGGAGCACCTGCATCAGCAGCTCCACGAGCGCCGGGGTGTCGCCACGGGCCGGCAGCCCAGCCAGGCCCTCCAGGTACAGCCCGTCGCCCACCAGCCGGACCAGACGGGCCAGCACCGGGTCGCTGATCCGGGCCTCCAGCGCGGCCGACCACGCCCGGTCGGCCTCCAGCAGCGCGGTCCGGGCCGCGGGGTGCCCGGCGCCGGCCAGCCGGAGCGTGGCCTGGTAGGTGCGGGTGAGCTCGCCCTGGGCGTCGGCGGTGGAGGTCGTCAGCCAGTAGGCGACCGGGCCCTCGGGGGCCGAGCCCAGCGCCTCGACGTCGGCGGCCACGTGCTCGCCCAGGCGGGCGGCCACCCCGTCGACCAGGGACTCCTTGCTGGGGAAGTGGTAGAGCAGCCCGCCCTTGGAGACCCCGGCAGCAGCCGCGACGGCGTCCAGGGTCACGGTCGCGCCGGCGCCGCTCACCAGGAGCTCCTCGTAGGCGTCCAGCAGGCGGGCACGGTTCGACGGTCGCGGCACGGTTCGTTACTGTACCGTCTGGACGGTAGAGTGACACCCACAGGACGAGGACACGATGAGCACCGCCACGGCCGGCGCACCGGTCGAGAACAGCACCCCCCGCGCCGGCCGACGGGAGTGGCTCGGCCTCGCCGTGCTGATGCTCCCCGTCCTGCTCGTCTCGGTCGACGGCACGGTGCTGACCTTCGCCGTCCCCTCGATCACCCGGGCGCTGGTGCCCAGCGGCACCGAGCTGCTCTGGGCCGTCGACGTCTACCCGCTGGTGCTCGCCGGGCTGCTGATCACCGCGGGCACCCTGGGCGACCGGTTCGGCCGGCGTCGGATGCTGCTGATCGGCGCCGCCGGGTTCGGCGTCGCGTCGGTGCTGGCCGCCTACGCCCCCGACATCCGGTGGCTCATCGCCGCCCGGGCCCTGCAGGGACTCTTCGGCGCGGCCCTGATGCCCTCGACGCTGTCCCTGCTGCGCAACCTGTTCCTGGACCGGCAGCAACGCCGGCTGGCCATCGCCGTGTGGGCCGCCGGGTTCTCCGGTGGCGCCGCCCTGGGCCCGATCCTGGGCGGCTACCTGCTCGAGCACCACTGGTGGGGCTCGGTGTTCCTGGTCAACGTGCCGGTGCTGGTGGCCCTGCTGGTGGTCGGACCCCTGCTGCTGCCGGAGTCGCGGGACCCCTCCCCGGGCCGGCTCGACCTCGTCAGCGTCGGCCTGTCGCTGACCACGATGCTGCCGGTGGTCTACGCCATCAAGACCCTGGCCACCGGCGAGGTGTCGGTGACCGGCATGGGTGCGGCGGTGCTCGGCGTGGCCAGCGGGATCACCTTCGTGCGCCGCCAGCTGACCGGCCGCGACCCGCTGATGGACCTGCGGCTGTTCCGCTCCCGGGTGGTCACCGCGGCGATCAGCGCCAACCTGCTCAGCATCGCCGCGCTGACCGGCCTGCTGCTGATCACCTCGCAGTACCTGCAGCTCGTGCTGGGCGTCGGCCCGCTCGACGCCGGCCTGCTGCTCGTCCCGGGACTGATCGCCTCGGTGCTCGCGGGCCTGGCCGCCGTCCCGCTGGCGAAGGTCGTCCCGGTGCGCTGGCTGGTCGTCACCGGCCTGCTGCTCGGCGTCGCCGGCTACGTGGTGGCCACCGGGCTGGGCCCGGACTCCGACGTCGCCGTCGTCGTGCTGGCCTTCGGGCTGGTCGCCGCCGGCGCCGGGTTGTCGGAGACGCTCACCAACGACGCGATCCTCACCGCCGCCCCGGCCGAGCGCGCCGGGCAGGCCAGTGCGGTCAGCGAGACCGCCTACGAGCTGGGCACCGGCCTCGGTGTCGCCGTCCTGGGCAGCGTGCTGGGTGCGGTCTACACCGCACGCCTCGTGCTGCCCACCGGGGTGGACGGTGCCGACGCCACCGCCGCCGGCACCCTGGGCGGCGCCGTGGACGTCGCCGAGCGGCTGCCGGCCGACACCGCGACCGCGCTGAGGACCAGCGCGCAGGATGCCTTCAGCGCCGGCATGGACGCCGCCGCGGGCATCGGGGCGGTCGTGATGGTGGGCGCCGTCGTCCTCGTGGCCACCGTCTGGCGGGAGGAGCGGACCCCGCAGGGCGACCCGCGGGACTGATCGCAGCCGGACACGGCAGGATGACCCCGTGGCCAGGCCCAGCATCGTCCCCATCGCCCTCACCCTCGACGACCGCACGGGCTACACGCTGTGGGCTCCCCCGTGGGAGGAGGACGGCGAGGAGTGGCAGGCCTTCCTCGGCGACTCCGAGGGCGAGACGGCCACCGTGCACCTGTTCCCGACCCCGGCCGCGCTCGCCGCGTTCTGCCGCAGCAGCACCGACCACGACCTGTCCGACCACCCGGTCTGGCCGGTCGTGGCCAGCCTGGGGGCCGCCGACCTCACCCCGGACGAGGACCACCGGTTCGACCTGGACGGGGTCTACGACGTCGTCGCCGACAACCCCGACCGCTGGGCGGTGGAGGAGCTGGCCGCGACCTTCGACGTCGTCGGCCGGATCGCCGAGTGCTGCGACACCGCACCCGACGAGGACGACGACGACACCGAGGACGACGACGAGACCGCCTTCGAGTCCGTCGCCGAGCTGATGGCCCAGCCCGAGGTCGCCATGCTCGGCCTGGGCGTCGAGGCCTTCACCGGCCGGGCCGGTGAGGATTACTGGATCAAGCTGGGCAGCTCGGTAGACGAGCTGTTGGAGGACGTCGTCGAGGAGGTCGACGAGCACCTGGACTGGACCGGCGCCGGCACCGTCGACGTCGCGGACTACCCGTCGGCCAGTGAGGAGTCGCAGTCCCGCGCGGCCGAGCCCGAGGACGACGAGACCGAGGCCGACACCGCCGACGAGGACGCCAGCGACGACGACGCCGACGCCGTTCCGGTCGCCGCGACCCCCGCGACCCCCACGAGCACCATCAGCGGCAGCCGGCTCACCGCCTCCCCGGCCGCGGTCGCCGCGGCGGCCGGCTTCTGGGAGGGCGTGGGCATCCTGCCCGTCGAGGTCGTCGTCCCCGAGGGCGCCGGTCTCACGCTGCGCTGCTACGTCGACGACGAGGCCCGCTTCCTGGGCCGCGACGGCGAGGTGTTCCTCTTCGGCACCCCCGCCGAGCTGTCGGCGTTCATCGGCGGCGACGAGGCGCACGACCTCACCGAGATCGCCTCCTGGCCCGAGGTGGCGGCCACCGGGACCCAGCCCCTGCCGGCCGACCAGGACCGCTACGACCTCACCGAGCTCGCCGAGCTGCTCACCGAGGTGGCCGACGGCGCCGCCGGCCTGGTCGACCACGGCGTCTTCACCCAGCCCGTCGAGGGCGCCCGCGACCTGGCCGAGTACGCCGGGCTGCCCCGGGTCGAGGAGCTGCTCGCCGCAGGCACCCCGCT
>JAOPVM010000340.1 GCA_025966215.1 Klenkia sp. | reverse complement strand
ACCAGGGTGGTCTTGCCGGTGCCCGGCGGGGCGACCAGCACGGCGGTGCCGTGCCGGGCCAGCGCGGCGGTCAGCTCACCGAGCACCGCCCGCACCGGCAGGTCGGTGCCGGGGGTCCCGGGAGGTGGCAGCACGGGACCAGTCTCCCTGCGCCAGGGGCGCCGGCCCGCCGAGTGCGTCCCACGCCGCTCGGGCACGCCGCAGACCCGTCTGCGCACGCACCCGTCGCGGTCGGCCCCGGGGGTCGGCGGGCCGGTCCGGACGGTGCGGTCAGCCGGTCGCCCAGAACACGTCGACGACCCGGAAGAGCTGCGTCCACCGGCCCGGGCGCAGCACCAGACCGGTCACCGCGAGAGCGAGCTGGTCGTCCTCGCCGAGCGGGCCCGCCAGGTCGACGAGCGGCGTGACGGTGCGGCCCGGCACGTGCCGGCGCTGCAGGTCCTCGTGCGACTCCGGCTCCCGGAGCAGTCGGGCGAGGAGGACGCCGTCGCGCAGCAATCGGGCCCGGCGCCCCGTGCGGTGCTCCAGCACGTAGGACACCGGACCCAGCGGGAACAGCCCCCGCGTGCGGGTCCGCCGCGGCCCCCACACGCTGGTGCCGTTGGTCAGCGTGGTCTCCCGGCCGTCGGGCAGCAGGACCGGGAGGACCTGCCGTCCGCGCAGGTCCGCCTGGGTGCGGATGCCGACCACCCGTGCCCGGACCCGCCCGGTGGGGTCGACGACGTCGGCCTGGTCGCCCTCCAGTGGAGGCACCAGCCGCCAGCCCGCCAACGGGGTGAACGGGTCCACCGGCGACCACCCTGCCCCGGTCAGGGGATCGACCCGAGCACCTGGGCCAGCCCACCGGGGACGCTGTCCCGCCCGGGACGCAGCACGCCCCCGGAGAGCGCACAGGCCAGCTCGTCGTCCGGCGTCAGCACGGTGCGCACCTCGATGGTGGGACCGCGGAGCTCCTGCCGGGGTCTGCCGGCGCGGGTCCAGGCCGACCACCCGGGCCCGGGAGCCCGGTGGCGTCCCGCGCGTCGAGGAACGACCGGTCGGGGGCCGGCTGCACCTGCCACCCACGGACCAGCGGGAACGGGTGCACGCCCGGGGATCCTGCCGGGGAGCGCCCTGGTTGACCAACGCAACCCGGGATGCCCGGCCCCCCGGGAGCCGCTAGACAGCTGCCATGACCGTGATCGGCTTCCACGCCAGCCACGAGCAGATCCCGCCGCGGGACCTGCTCGCCGCCGTCCAGCACGCCGAGCAGGTCGGCTTCACCGCCGCGATGTGCTCCGACCACTTCGAGCCCTGGAGCGTCCGGCAGGGCCAGTCCGGCTTCGCCTGGGCCTGGCTGGGGGCCGCGCTGGCGACGACGTCGCTGCCCTTCGGCGCGGTGAACGCCCCCGGTCAGCGCTACCACCCGGCGATCATCGCGCAGGCCATCGCGACGCTGGACCAGATGTTCCCCGGCCGGTTCTGGGTGGCGCTGGGCAGCGGACAGCTGATGAACGAGCACATCACCGGCGGGACGTGGCTGCGCAAGGAGCTGCGCGACGCCCGGCTGCGCGAGTGCGTGGACGTCATCCGCGCCCTGCTGGCCGGGGAGGAGGTCACCCACGACGGGCTGGTCACCGTCGACCGGGCCAGGCTGTGGACCCTGCCCGACCAGCAGCCCGCGCTCATCGCCCCCGCCGTCACCCCGGAGACCGCCCGCCGCGGCGCCGACTGGGCCGACGGGCTGATCACGATCAACCAGCCGCACGACCGGTTGCGCGAGGTGCTCGCCGCCTACCGCGACGCCGGCGGCCACGGCCCGGCCACCCTGCAGCTGCACCTGTCCTGGGCCCCGGACGCCGACGAGGCGATGGAGACCGCCTACGACCAGTGGCGCTCCAACCTGCTGCCCCCGCCGGTGTGCTGGGAGCTCGAGGGCGCGACGAGCTTCGACCAGGTCGCCGCGCTGGTCAGCCGGGAGGAGGTCGGCCGGGCGGTGCGGGTGTCCTCGGACCTGGGCCAGCACGCGGCCTGGATCGCCGAGTACGCCGAGCTCGGGTTCGACCGGGTCGTGCTGCACCACGTGGGGCAGACCCAGACGGCGTTCCTGGACGCGTTCGGCGAGCACGTGCTGCCTCAGCTCGACGTCGAGGTGCCCGAGCCCACGCTGGCGATCGACCCGCCCGGCCCGCCCGGCATCCGGCGCCCCGAGCAGGAGCCCCAGCCGGCGGTGCTGGCGTGAGGATCACCGACACCGCGGACCTGTGGTGGAAGAACGCCGTCCTCTACTGCCTGGACGTCGAGACGTTCATGGACTGGAACGACGACGGGGTCGGGGACTTCACCGGCCTGGCGCAGCGGCTGGACCACCTGGTCGACCTCGGGGTCACCTGCCTGTGGCTGATGCCCTTCTACCCCACCGCCGAACGGGACGACGGGTACGACATCACCGACTTCTACGGCGTGGACCCCCGGTTGGGCAACCACGGCGACGTGGTGGAGGTGATCCGCACGGCCCACGACCGCGGCCTGCGGGTGATCGCCGACCTGGTGGTCAACCACACCTCCGACAAGCACCCCTGGTTCACCGAGTCCCGGAAGTCCACCGACAACCCGTACCGCGACTGGTACGTGTGGCGCGCGGACACCCCGCCGGACACCAGCGACCAGGTGGTCTTCCCCGACCAGGAGGACTCGATCTGGGAGCTCGACGAGAAGACCGGGGAGTACTACCTGCACCAGTTCTACAAGACCCAGCCCGACCTGAACGTGACGAACCCGGTGGTCCGGGACGAGATCGCCAAGATCGTCGGGTTCTGGACGCAGCTGGGCCTCGACGGGTTCCGGATGGACGCCGTCCCCTTCCTGATCGACACCTCCGGCAACGCCGGGGGCGAGGCCGCGGTGCTGCCCGACCCGCACGCCTACCTGCGCGACATCCGGGCCTTCCTGGACCGGCGCACCCGCGGCGGCATCCTGCTCGGCGAGGTGAACCTGCCCTTCGCCGAGCAGCTGGAGTTCTTCGGCGGCACCGACGGCGACGAGCTGACCATGCAGTTCGACTTCATCGGCATGCAGGCCACCTACCTCTCGCTGGCCCGCGGCGACGCCGGCCCGCTGGTGACCGCCCTGCAGGGCCGCCCCGCCACGTCCCCGGACTCGCAGTGGGCCACGTTCGTGCGCAACCACGACGAGCTGACCCTGGACAAGCTGACCGAGGGAGAACGCCAGGAGGTCTTCGCCGCGTTCGGGCCCGACGAGGAGATGCAGATCTACGACCGGGGCCTGATCCGGCGGCTGCCCCCGATGCTGGACGGCGACCCGCGCCGGGTGCGGATGGTCTACAGCCTGCTGTTCTCCCTGCCCGGCACCCCGACGCTGTTCTACGGCGAGGAGATCGGGATGGGGGAGGAGCTGTCGGTGGGCAGCCGGCTCGCCGTCCGGACCCCGATGCAGTGGACGTCAGGCGCCAACGGCGGGTTCTCCCGGGCGAAGGCGTCGAAGCTGCCCGGTCCGGTGGTGACCGGTGGGTACGCCCCGGAGTTCGTGAACGTCGCCGACCAGCGCAAGGACCCCGACTCGCTGCTGTCGTTCATGAAGCGGCTGATCGCCCGGCGGCGGGAGTGCCCCGAGCTGGGCTGGGGCACCCTCGAGGTGCTCGAGCAGCCGCACTCCGCGGTGCTCGCGCACCGCTGCACGTGGGACGACGGCAGCCTGGTCGCGCTGCACAACCTGTCTGCCGAACCGGTGCGGGTGCCGCTGGAGCTGCACGACTGCGCCGAGGGCCACCTGCTCGCCGACCTGCTGGTCGACGGGTCGACGCCGATCGACGGCCGGGGCCGGGTGGAGCTGTCCCTGGAGGGCTACGGCCACCGCTGGCTGCGGGTGGTCGACACCGGCAGCCGCCGGCTGCTGTGATCGCCGCCGGGTCGA